>NZ_JBKABN010000109.1:0-503 GCF_046269175.1 Serratia sp. J2 | reverse complement strand
TTTGTCTCGCTCACCGGTCAGCATCTGCCGGGAAACCCTGGGGCTGGGTATGGCTCAACAGCGCCACGGTGCCAGCATTATGCGTGACGGCATGATGGCCGCAGGGATCGTTAAGGCCAAAGAGTGGCTGGATAGCGTGAACGGCAAGAAAGCTATGGATGCCCTGGAACGTTACAAAGGGGCCAGAAACGCCGGTAAAACACCGATCCTTGAAGGTGGCATGGAGTACGAGCAATTAGGCATGAGCAATCAGGATGCGGAGTGGTTGGGTTCTCGCCGCTTCACCATCGAAGACATTGCCCGGATCTTCAATATCAGCCCGATCTTCCTGCAAGAGTATTCCAACAGCACCTACAGCAACTTTAGCGAAGCCAGCCGCGCTTTCCTTACCATGACGATGCGCCCCTGGCTGACCAACTTTGAGCAACAGCTTAAAGCCGCCTTGTTGTTGAGTTCGCCTTCAGCCGGTTCCCGCTACCAGGTGGAGTTCGACACCGCCGACC
>NZ_JBKABN010000108.1:0-531 GCF_046269175.1 Serratia sp. J2 | reverse complement strand
AACTGGTAAACTGGCCCAACAAAACCAGAAGACGCTTGAGTGTCAGAGCATTTCGCGGGCCAAATACGTGGCCGATGACGCGCTTTCGGATACGGTCATAGGCATAGAACAGCCAGCGCGGATTGCCTTTACAGCGGACATACGACCACTGCTCATCGGCTTCACAGCAGATAACGACTTCTGCCCCTGGCTCAACGTTTTGCGCTACCTGATGCGGGGCAAGTTTTTTAGATGACGGAGAACGGTGTTGAGGCTTATCTTCAATACCCTTGCCGTATCGCGGCATCCGGAGCCGTTCATCGCCATATCAATAATGGTCTGATGGGTTTCGGGTTTAGCTCCGTTGTAGCGATAGCTGAGCTGGAAGGTCTTCAGGCATTGTTTGCAGCGATAGAGTTGCGTTCCTGAGCTGGAATGACCGTTTCGGATAACACCCTGAGTTTCAGAACAACGGGGACAAACCACATCAATCTTTGCCATCAGTTACCCAAAAAGCGAAGCATACAACAACACTAACTCTGCGTCACGACC
>NZ_JBKABN010000107.1:0-524 GCF_046269175.1 Serratia sp. J2 | reverse complement strand
TCGGATCGGAGGGGCTATAATTTCAGCAGGGATCTACGCAGAGGATCAGATGTGATGAACACCCATAAGACCGCTCTCGCACTACCGCCTGGTAGCATGTTTACTATGGATGTGCCGTGTGCACTTGATAGTGGTGTACCGGAGGTGATCAAGATTATTTTTAAGACGCTTGATGAAGACTGTATTAAATATCTTTGGTCTAATCAGGGCAAGATACCCCCTGAAGAGATGCTTGGTAGTGTCATAGTCGATTGGGATTTCAGATGGCCGTATAACAAGTGGCACCTTCTAAAGTTTATTCAACGTTACCCTATGGCATATCTCGACATATGCGCCGCTTACGGTGCGGCTTTGACCGGAAAGCAGACAGTATCATCATTTTCACCAACGTTCCATTAAGCGGTAAGTCAGTAAACGGAGAGGTCGCTTAGGCGGCCTTTTGTTTTTGTGTTTTCTTAATCGTTCAGCAATTCATGTATAAATACTTGTATAAACAGTAAAGAAAAAGGCGCTTACCAAATGAG
>NZ_JBKABN010000106.1:0-526 GCF_046269175.1 Serratia sp. J2 | reverse complement strand
TATGGTTCTAACAACCACTTCCATCTATTCGATCGACCTCTGTTAACTTCTGAACCCTGATAACGATAGCCATATGTAGTGTTTGATAAGCGCCCTCAACAGCGCCACCGAAAGCGGCTACTCCTTCTTCGAAGAAACCAAGACCAAGAAAGGGTTCCTGTCGAAGACCACCACCCACACGATGCGGGAAGATTACGCCACGCAGGAAAAAGGCACGCTGCTGAGCGGCGACAACGTGTCTCTGTCTGCGGGTAACGATCTGACGGTGAAGGGGTCTTCGGTTGTGGGTGACGGTAAAGTTAACCTGCAAGCAGGCAACAATGTTGAGATCGTAGCGGCGACGGAAGAACAGTCCAGCTACCGGTTGGATGAGAAGAAAAAGAGCGGACTGATGGGCACCGGTGGTATCGGGGTGACGATTGGTAGCTCCAGCTCTCGCCATCAGGTGAACGAAGACGGTACGACGCAGAGCCAGAGTGTCAGCACTATCGGCTCGACCGGTGGCGATGTGAATATCGTTGCGGGC
>NZ_JBKABN010000105.1:0-558 GCF_046269175.1 Serratia sp. J2 | reverse complement strand
GCGCAGCGAAACAGGTCGTTGAGCAAGGGCCAGTTGTTATTGAAGAACGGCCACAACAAGTGGGGCATGGTGAAGGTGATATGTTGCCAGTCGCAGTCGGGCAGGATGTGCTGCTGCTCAGCAATCCACTGCTCGGTGGCCTTGAGGCCGCAACTGCTGCAGGCCTTGGACTTGCAGCTCTGGCAGAAGAAACGGGCATGGGTACAGTCGGATGAGGCGCAACAGTAACGGCGAACGCCCATGAGGCAGGTACCGCAGGCGAGCATGCGCTCGACGGCGAGTTTGGTCCAGTCGCTGAGGGTGTCGCCATGTTTATCCAGGTACTTGCTCCAGCCGTGGTCATGCTGGAACAGCAGCTTTGCGGGTCGCGGAATATACATTGTGCAAAGTATAGAGGGTGGCAGGGGATGGGGAAAGAGCCTCGGCGTCAGCCGGCTCACGTTGCAGGCGGGCTAATTTATGCGGGTATCAGTGCGGGGCGAGATCGCGAGGGGCTGGGCACGATCAGCCGCCGCTGGCGTTGATGTGAGGCAGGGTCTTAAGGACGGTTGAGGCAGC
>NZ_JBKABN010000104.1:0-620 GCF_046269175.1 Serratia sp. J2 | reverse complement strand
GAAAACGTCAATAACCCATATAGCCGCCGTTCCGCATAATTAAGGACTGAAATATGAAAACTGAAAACATGGCCGTAACAGGCCAGGGGCGCACTCACGCCAAAAATCAGGTTAGCGATATTTCGGTGATCTGTTTCGAAGGCCACAAGGTTCAGATCGTACAGTTGAACGGTGAGCCCTGGTTCATTGCAAAAGACGTTTGCAAAGCGTTGGGGGTTGTTAACTCGCGTGACGCCCTTACTGCACTGGATGACGATGAAAAGAATACAGTAGCTTTAACCTACGGTATTCGCGGTAACCCCAATCGTGGGGTTGTCTCGGAGTCAGGGTTCTACAAATTGATTACCCGCAGTCGTAAGGCCAGTACCCCGGGCACATTCGCCCACCGGTTCAGTAACTGGGTATTCCGCGAAGTTATCCCGTCGATCCGCAAATTTGGCGCTTATGGCATCCCATGGGCATTGCTGCATGACTTTACCCGTCGCTCTGATGATTCAGTAGAACGCGGCAGTCGAGCAGGGAAGGCGTTAGTGGTCCGGAAGGTTGAAAAGCACCAGTTGGCAGATGAAGAGAAGCGTCTTTTGGATTGCTATCAACCGCGGCTGGCATTGGGAGGGGAA
>NZ_JBKABN010000103.1:0-629 GCF_046269175.1 Serratia sp. J2 | reverse complement strand
GTGTTCGAACGTTATGGCTTGCCGGAGAGAATGACCATGGATAATGGGGCCCCCTGGGGGGACACGACGGGCAGTTGGACCGCTCTGGAACTGTGGCTGATGCGTCAGGGTATCCGGGTAGGTCACTCTCGGCCTTACCATCCTCAGACTCAGGGTAAGCTGGAGCGCTTCCACCGCAGCCTGAAGGCAGAACTCCTGCAGGGACGGTGGTTCACCGATGCGTCACAGTTGCAGCAGGTGTTCGACGCCTGGCGAGACAGCTACAACCTGGAACGGCCACATGAAGCGCTGTCAATGGCGGTACCAGCCTCCCGTTATCAGCCTTCATCGCGACAGTACAATGGCAATCCGGCGGCAGCCGAGTATGACGAGGGGGTCTTGGTCAGGAAAGTGGATATCAGTGGGAAACTGAGCCTGAAAGGCGTGGGTCTGAAAGTGGGCAAGGCCTTTATTGGTGAATATGTCGGGCTGAAGGAAAGTGAGAGAGAGGGATACTACGAGGTATGGTGGTACAGCACGAAAGTGGGGACGATCGACCTGAGAAATAGGTCGATCATCATGGGTAAAGGATGTTAAAAAGTGTTCACCATGTCCTTGAACACCTGTCTACCATGTCCCCGGTCTGTACA
>NZ_JBKABN010000102.1:0-672 GCF_046269175.1 Serratia sp. J2 | reverse complement strand
CTTTTCAGCTCATTTGTTTATATATATGCTTCAACCACTCTTCAGAAGAAGACCATTCATTAGGGTAATAATAGCTACAATCAATTTTGTTAAGCAGGATGTCCTGTAATTCGTCATCTGATAGAGAAAGTGCCAGCAGATAATCTATTTCAGATTTCATCTGCAACCGCTCCTCCGCAGTCTCGGTAGCTTTGTAAGCTGCCAATGTTTCATCCGCATTACCAAACAGCACCTCAAAATCCTGGTTAAAGTAACACCTCAGCAGATATGACAAAGAAGGATACTTTTCGTTAATACTCATGGCGTTGGATACCCAGTAATGATTTTATACCCATCAGGCATTGAAGGATCTCTTCCAATGATAATTCTGGCATTTGTAGCTGGAACAGCACTTGTAGCCCCGCGAGTAACACTAATACCAATAGCGGCAGAAGATTGATAATCAAGTTCCAGGTAGCCGGAACCACTCATCGAGCCCCAGGTGAAGCTGCCACCCGCACTGGCGTTCTGCTGCTTCATGTCGTAGAGATCGCTGTCCTGCTGGCTGGAGAGCGTCAGGTTGCGTCCTACGTCAACATCCACCTTGTCACCGCTGACCTGTGCACCGGCCAGCGTGGTATCGCGCCCGCTGTTCATGGCAAGCGTCTTACCGCTGTCGATGGTTGTCTCTGC
>NZ_JBKABN010000101.1:0-693 GCF_046269175.1 Serratia sp. J2 | reverse complement strand
GGCAAGGCACACATTGGCGGTGCGGATCTGATTGCCGGTAAAAATCTCAACGTTACTGGCGACAGCGTCGTTATCGAACCGGGGCATGACCTGCGTACGGTAGAAGAGCGGTTTGAGCAGAAGCAGAGTGGCCTGACGGTGGCGTTGTCCGGTGCGGCAGGTGCAGCGGCCAACTCAGCGATAGCGGCAGCGCAGAGTGCCAAAAGTGAAAGCGATGGCCGTTTGGCCGCCTTGCAGGGCACCAAAGCCGCGTTGTCCGGGGTGCAGGCAGGACAGGCCGCTGTGTTGGAGAATACCAAGGGTAATGCAGGTAATGCGATTGGTATCAGCCTTTCTCTGGGGGCCCAAAAGTCTTCATCCACGCAAAAACAGGTCTCTGATAATGTCACCGGTTCGACGCTGACGGCGGGTAATAATCTGTCGGTGACCGCAACCGGTAAAGGCAGCGGTGCCAACAGTGGCGATGTGGTGATTGCGGGTAGCCAGTTGAAAGCGGGTGGCGATACCACTATCGATGCCTCTCGCGACATCTTGCTTGCCGGGGCGGCTAATTCCCAACAGCAGACGGGGAGTAACAAGAGCAGCGGCGGTGAAATCGGTATCGGCCTGAGCCTGGGTAAAGACACGGGTATCAAGGTGTTCGCCAACGTCAACGCTGGCAAAGGCAGTGAGAAAGGCACCGGTACGCAGTGG
>NZ_JBKABN010000100.1:0-713 GCF_046269175.1 Serratia sp. J2 | reverse complement strand
TTGTGCACAGAAAACCTCCAGCTAGGCTGGAGGTTCCGTAAAGCTTTCAGCTTTGAGCCAGTTATAAAAACCCCTTTTGATTTGTTAAAACAGTTTGCGGTCTGGCAACTGCAAAGGTTCAACAAGAAATCAAAAGGGGGTCCCTATGAGGGACGAAAAGAGCTTAGCGCACACGCGATGGAACTGTAAATATCACATAGTATTTGCGCCGAAGTACCGAAGAAAGGTGTTCTACGGGGAAAAGCGTAAAGCGATTGGCAGTATCTTAAGAAAGCTGTGCGAATGGAAAAACGTGAATATTCTGGAAGCGGAATGTTGTGTGGATCACATCCATATGCTTCTGGAAATCCCGCCCAAGATGAGTGTGTCGGGCTTTATGGGATACCTGAAGGGAAAGAGTAGCCTGATGCTTTATGAGCAGTTTGGCGATTTGAAGTTCAAATACCGTAACAGGGAGTTCTGGTGCCGAGGGTATTACGTTGATACGGTTGGTAAAAATACAGCCAGGATACAAGAATACATAAAGCACCAACTGGAAGAGGATAAAATGGGTGAGCAGTTGTCGATCCCCTATCCGGGTAGCCCGTTCACGGGCAGTAAGTAATCCATAAATGCAAATGTCAGATCGCAATGCGCCTGTTAGGGCGCGGCTGGCAACAGAGCCTTATAGGCGCATATGAAAAACCTCCGGCTATGCCGGAGGATATTTATTT
>NZ_JBKABN010000010.1:0-177688 GCF_046269175.1 Serratia sp. J2 | reverse complement strand
ATTGATAAGCCCTGAGTCTCTGACTCAGGGCTTTTTCATTTGCTTAAATTAATCTCTTCAACGACTAATTCCTGCCTCAATTAGCGTCAATTTCTGATTATTGTTGCCTGCCAATCAAAAGTCTTATGCACAATAGGGCGTTTTTGATCAACAAAACTGCTGCCATAATCCTCTCAAGCTGTTTTGATAAACAAACCGAGAGAACACAATTATGAGCATCCCTGCATTTGGCTTAGGTACCTTCCGCCTGCAAGATCAAGTGGTGATCGATTCCGTTAGCACCGCTCTGGAACTGGGCTACCGTGCCATCGACACCGCACAAATCTATGAGAACGAAGCGGCCGTCGGCCAAGCTATCGCAGCCAGTGGCGTGAAACGTGAAGAGCTATTTATCACAACCAAAATCTGGATCGCCAACCTGGGCAAAGACCAACTGATCCCTAGCCTGCAAGAAAGCCTGAAAAAGCTGCAAACCTCCTATGTGGATCTGACCTTGATCCACTGGCCGTCACCGAACGATGAAGTCTCGGTTGCCGAGTCTATGGCGGAGTTGGTGAAGGCTAAGGAACTCGGACTGACGCGTCAGATTGGTATTTCCAACTTCACCGTTGAACTGATGCAGCGCGCTATTGATGCGGTGGGGGCTGATGCGATTGCCACCAACCAAATCGAACTCTCACCGTATCTGCAAAACCGTCAGGTGGTTGAATTTGCGCAACAGCATGGCATTGCTATCACTTCCTATATGACGTTGGCTTATGGCAAGGCGTTGCAGGATGAAGTCATCAATAATATCGCCAAGCGCCGTGATGTGACCGCCGCTCAGGTGATCCTGGCTTGGGCTATGCAACTGGGATATGCGGTGATCCCGTCCTCGACCAAGCGTGAAAACCTGGCGAGCAACCTGTTGGCCCAGCAACTGACGCTGTCTGATGATGAAATGGCGGCGATTGCTGCATTGGAATGCAATGGCCGCCTGGTTAGTCCGGAAGGTCTGGCACCAAACTGGGATTGATAGGTTGGCCGTCTGTGGGTTTGAGGCCACAGACGGCTTAGCTGGTTTTAACGAGCGATCTTTTGGTGCAGGGCGATAATCTCACGGCCCATTTCCATCAGCATAATCGCGTTCATCAGATGGTCCTGTGCATGGACCATCACCAGATGAACCGGGATTTTACCGCTGCCTTCGTCCATTTCGATCAGTTTGGTCTGCACGTGATGAGCGCCAGAGAGTGCCTCCTGCGCTTGCTGCATATACTGTTCGGCCTGCACGAAGTCTTCTTCTTCGCGTGCACAGCGCATGGCTTGAAACACCAGACTGCGGGCGTAACCCGCATTGGCAATCAGCTCCATCACTTCGTTTTCCAAATCCATATCAGGCTTCCTCAATCAGCGCCAGGGCTTGATCCAATACCTTGTCACCCTTCATGGTGCCGTAGGCCATCATATCGATGCAGGCGACTTTTTTATGGTGCTCGTGGGCAATCTTCTCGCACTCGGCCAGCTTATAGCGGATCTGCGGCCCCAGCAGTGCGACGTCAAATTCGGTTACCGCCGTTTTGTATTCACGGATCGATTTGGCGCAGATCTCGGCGTCAATGCCGCGCGCTTTGGCTGCTTCTTGCATCTTTTTCACCAGCAGACTGGTGGACATACCCAAGTCACACACTAACAGGATCTTTTTCATGTTATTTCTCCAGGCGTTCCAGCAAATGCTGGATTAAAAGTGGGATCGGTCGGCCAGAGGCCACGCTACGGCCATTTTCGCGCCACAACGCAGTGCCGCTGATATCAAGGTGTGCCCAGGGAATATTCGCTGGGCTGAAACGACTTAGGAAGTAGGCGGCGGAGGTACTGATCGCCGCATTGTTGGTCGGCGTGTTACACAGGTCGGCAATATGACTCTCGACCTGTTTGCTGAAGCGATCGTCCAACGGTAATGACCACAGAGGATCGCCACTGCGCAAGCCTGCCTGAGTGAGATCGTGACGCAGGTTTTCATCCTCGGTCATCATGCCACTAAGATCGTAACCCAAGGCCTTGACCACCGCGCCGGTGAGCGTAGCCAGATCGATCACGTATTCAGGTGGCCGCTGATTATTGGTCAACCTGCTGGCGTAGGCGATGCCATCCGCCAGCACCAGTCGCCCCTCAGCATCGGTGTTGTTGATCTCCACGGTTAAGCCGCTGTAGCTGGTTGCGACATCGCCAGGGCGCATCGCTGCCGGGCCAATCATATTTTCGGCCAGCGCCAGTACGCCAACCAGACTGACCGGCAGCTTGAGTTCTGCCACGGCCAGCATCAGGCCAAAGACGTTAGCTGCGCCGCACATGTCATATTTCATGGTGTACATGCCATCGCCGCCCTTTAGCCACAGGCCACCGGTATCGAAAGTGATACCTTTGCCCACGTAGGCGCTGAAGGGGCCAGTGACGCTCCCCTGGTAACGTATCACCACCAGACGCGGAGGATTATCGGCACCTTTACCTACGGCCTGTAGCAAGCCCAGACCTTGTTCAGCGATCTGCTGTTCATCCAACACTTCGCAGCTCAGGCTAGGATAGGGGGCAATCTGGCGGGCGATCTCGCTGGCAAAGAATGCCGGGGTGCAGCGATCGCTTGGCGTGTCGGCAATGCGTCGTGCTGCCTTCATCCCTATGGCGGTGGCAGTTGCTTGAGACAGGCGTGGCTCGAGAGTGGCTCGCTGCTCCGGCTGGCAATAGAACACCAACTCCTGGATACGCGGTGTGGGTGACGCTTCTGCCTTTTTCAGCCCGAGATCGCTCAGTTGGTAATCCAGGTTGAACAGGAAATGCAGCAGAGGGTTCAGTGCCGGCAGGCTGCGGTGATCAAACGCCGTGCAGTCGACAATCAACTGCGTACTAGTACCACTGCGTAGTAGAGGACGCAGTGCGGTGACCAGCTTGCTGGTTTGCCCATCGAACCAGAACGTTTTTGGCAACAGCGTGACGCGGCCTGCCGGAGCACAGCCATAGGCGCAGTCGGCGGTTTGCTGCTGGGCGGTGGCATGGAGTTCCTGTACCAGGGCTGCATTGCAGGGTAATTGCAGTGGGCTGCCGGGGTAGCTAATCACATGGCTGTTAACTCCCCATACGGGGATTTCACTCTGTAACCGATATTTAATCAAAATGGATCTCCTCAATCGGCGCGCGAATGCGCTCGGCATAGTCGGCTAGCCATTGCTCGCTGGCTGGGGTGAAGTGGGTATGCTCGGCGCGGCGTTCTGCCAGGTACACCGTTGGTGGCTGGATAGCGCTGGCGACCACAAACGAGAAAGTTTTGATATTGGTAGAAATACCGAACTCCCCTTGCCGATTCATACAGACTACGGAGAGATCGCCCACCCGGCCAAAGCGGGCTATCAGCCGATCTTCCAACTCGAAGACGACCGAATCGGCTGCCTGTTGTGGCGTCATACCTTGCTGCATACGACGCACGATCTCATAGCTGGTGCAACCTTTCATCAGGTCTTCACCCACGCCCGTGGCGGTTGCGGCGCCGATCTGGCTGTCACAGTAGAAACCGGAACCAATCACCGGTGAATCACCCAGGCGGCCACGACGTTTCATAAACAACCCGCTGGTAGACGTGGCCACGCTCATTGAACCATGCAGATCGAGGCCGATAATGCCGACGGTATCGTGGCCATCGTAGGGGCTAAGGCCCTTATCGATGGTTTCGCGGCAGCGCTTACGATAGTGCTGGGTTGCACGCTCGGTGAGCATGGTCTTGTCGGCAAAACCCTGGCTAAGGGCCCACTCACGTGCGCCAGCTCCCACCAGGACGCTGTTGAAGCGTTCGCGGCTCAGCGCCTGGGCAACCTTCACCGGGTTAGCGATATCCACCAGGTTGCCAACGGCACCAAAGGCCAGCGTATCACCATCCATAAAGGCCGCATCCAGTTCTACCTCACCATTTTCGGTAGGGAGACCACCGTAACCGACAGATTTATAAAACGGAAAATCCTCCACTTCCGCCACCGCGCTAACCACGCTATGTGTGGCGCTTGCCCCGGCTTTCAGCGCTTCACTGGCCTGGGTGACGCCTTCCAGTGCCATACGCCAGGTTGCAATCATTCCCCACATATCAAACTCCTGATGTTTCGGCTGCGCGATACTGTTTGTCCAGAATGCGCAGGAAAGGCAGATAAAGCATGGCACCGATCAGCAGGTTAACGATCTGCATCAGGCTGCCACTCAAATGGCCGGTCACGATAAAGCCACTGATCACCGGCGGTAGCGTCCAGGGGATAAACACCCCGGTAGTGACGGCGACAGCCCCCACCTTCATCGCCACGTATTGCACGGTAACCAACACCACCGGCACCAGGTTGAAGGGGATCAGCATGATGGGGTTCATGATCACTGGCAGGCCAAACAGGATCGGTTCATTAATGTTGAAGATTGAAGCTGCGGCCCCCATGCGGCCTACTTCGCGAATACTATTGCTACGGGCAAAGAACAGAATGGCGATCACCAGCGACAGGGTGGCACCAGCACCGCCCATCCAGACCATATCGAAGAACTGTTCGGTGACGATGTGCGGTGGCGTGACCCCGGCCTGGATAGCGGCGATGTTGTCGGTCTGGTTTTCCATCCACAGCGGGCGGATGATGCCGTTGACCATCGAACCAGAGTTGATCCCCACCGACCATAGGATGGTGATACTCAACACCGTCAGCAGAGCGCCAATGTAGGAAGTGCCAAAGTGACGTACCGGCGTGGCGACTACGTTATAAATAAACTGATGAATGGTTTGGTAGCTGGTGTGTTCGAACAGAATACGGATCGCCAGCACCAGAATGATCACGAACAGTGCAGGCAGCAGAGCGGCGAAGGATTCCTGTACCGCAGGTGGCACGCCTTCGGGCATTTTGATGATTAGCTTGCGGCGCTTGAGGTAGCAGAACAGTTCGGTCCACAGCAGTGAGCCGATCATCGCCACAAACAGCCCCTTGCTGCCGATCCACTCGGTCGGGATCACATTGATATTGCCCAAGGCTTCTACCTTGATAAACGGCGTGAGGATCAGGAAGCATACCAGCGACAGAATACCGCTGGAGACGCGATCCTCATCATAATGTTCCGCCAGGCGGTAAGCGGTAAGGAAACTGACGAACAGCGACATGGTGGAGAACACCGCGTTGAACGGGATCTCGATGATATTGCTCCAACTGGCACCAAACAGGCCCGCCATAAACTGCTGGTAACCCTGATTGGGGAACGATGAGATCACCAGCAGGATCGAGCCGACGATAATGAACGGCATAAAGGAAACATAGGCACCGCGAATGGCACACAAATGCCGCTGCTGTGCGGCCTTGGCCGCCAGAGGCATCAGCTTGGCTTCAAGAAATCCCAGAGCGTTGTTCATGGTAAACCCCATAGGTATGCGTATTGGAGGAAACAGGTAAGGGTGGCGACTTATTGGCTGGGATTATCAGTGAATGGATTTTAAAGAAAGGTGAATCAGTTCACAGTGTGAGGTGAATTTATAAAATATCTCACAAGATTAGTTATGATGAGGCATCAATTTTAGTGTGGAGTCTACGATGGAAATCAAGCTACATGCCAATGCGACCACTACCCCACGAGTACGGCGTTATATCCAGCAATCGGATAAAAGCGATCGCGTATTGGCGCAGGAGCTGGGTATTTCCGTGGCGACGGTACGCCGTTGGCGGCAGCGCCAGGATGTCGCCGATCGCCATACGGTGCCCAAGAGCCTTCGCAAGGCACTGACAGACGAACAGAGTTTGCTTATCAACTGGCTGAGACAAAAATTACAGCTGCCGCTGGATGAGCTGGTGGTGGTGGTGGTTCAGGGTATGCAACAGCCGATCTCCCGTGCGGGCTTGGATCGCTATCTGCGCGGTGTGGGCCAGCGTAGTGAGGCAGAAAATAGGGCGCTACGAGGTAAAAAGGCGGTAAAAGCGGGTGAACTGCCGGGAACTCTCGCTCTTTTTTATCAACGAATTAGCCTATCGGCCGAAGATGGCGGCGAGCAACACCTCTTGTGGGCCGAAGAGAAGGTCAGCGGCTGGCTGAGTGCACGAGCCTTTGCGGGAGCCTCGCCGATGCTGGTGGTCAACTGGCTGAAGGAACTGTTACCGCACTGCCCGGGTGATATACAATCTATTGAGACTGAAAATAAAAAGCTGTTCGGCAATAGCGAGTCTCAGGCCCATCCCTTACAGCTATGGTGTCGGGAGCAGGGGATAAGGTTGCAACAACCCGCGCTACCGCAAATGGAGATTGTGCTGCGGCTCGAAAGCCAACTGGCGGACCTGTTACCAGTAGCGGAGAACTCTTCGCTGGATGTTGTGCTGCAAGCGCTCTGTGCCAGCTATAACCAACACTGGCCGCAGAAGAAGCTGGGTGGCCTGACTCCCACCACATTCTGGTTACAACATCGGACAGGTTAGCGAGGTGTGAGGCTTTCACTAAGAAAGTCGATAAAGCTGCGCAGGCGGTTGCTTACGGCGCTGTCGCTGTAATAAACCGCATTGACCGGCACGGCAACCGGCAGTGTCTCCTTGACCAGGATCTGCACTAAATCCCCACGCTGGATATCCTCATCGATCATAAAGTTCGACAGGCAGGCGATACCGTTGCCATGTAGGCAAAGGTGGCGCTGTGTTTCTCCGCTGTTGGTGGTCAACCCCGGAGTGATCTCCAACTGCCGGCCATCGGCGCAGGCTAATGGCCAACGGTTCAGGTTGGGCAGATCGTTGAAGCCGATGCAGCAGTGTTGCGCCAGATCCTCCACGCTTTGCGGGGTACCGAACTGCTGCAGATAGGCGGGTGACGTCACAATTTTTCGATAGCTGGTCATCAGTTTGCGGGCCTTCAAACTTGAGTCTGTCAGTTCCCCCACGCGGATGGCAATGTCGACCTTGCGCTCAATCAGGTTGATAAAGGTTTCTGAAGAGACCAGCGAGAGCGACATTTCCGGGTAGCGGGCACGAAACTCGCCAACCAATGGGGTCAGTACGTGCAACACGACCGGCGTTGCGGCATCCACGCGCAACAGGCCCTGGGGCCGCTGGCGGCTCTCCATCAGCGCATTTTCCGCCGCGGCCATATCGCTCAGGACTTTCTGCACCTGGCGGAAATAGTTTTCTCCCTCCTGCGTCAGGCTTATCTGGCGGGTGGTGCGATTGAGCAGCGTGACCCCCAGCTTGCTCTCCAGCTTTTTTACCGTACGGCTGACCACCGAGTTTGCCTGTTCCAAGTGCTCCGCCGCGCGGCTGAAGCTACCGCATTCCACCACGGTGACAAAGGTGATCAGTTCATCCGAATTTGCCTTCATTGTTGCTCCATCAGCAAAATTTATTTGAAATTTTGAGCATTTTTATCATTTAAGCACAGGCAGATAATCACCGCTATCAACCCGAACGCTATTTTGGAGTTAGCAATGCCTCTCGCTTTACTTGCCTTGACCATCAGTGCCTATGCCATCGGCACCACGGAGTTTGTGATTGTCGGATTGATCCCGACCATCGCCGAGCAGTTGAACGTCACTGTGCCCTCTGCAGGGTTGCTGGTGACCCTTTATGCCATTGGGGTGGCGATCGGTGCTCCGGTACTGACTGCATTAACCGGCCGAGTGCCGCGCAAGATGCTGCTGGTGGGCTTAATGGTGCTGTTCACCCTTGGCAATCTGCTGGCCTGGCAGTCACCGAGCTATGAGTCACTGGTGGTTGCTCGTTTACTGACTGGCCTGGCACACGGGGTGTTTTTCTCAGTGGGTTCAACCATTGCGACTAGCCTGGTAGCCAAAGAGAAGGCGGCAACGGCCATCGCCATCATGTTTGGTGGCTTGACCGTTGCGCTGGTGACCGGCGTGCCGCTAGGCACATTTATCGGCCAGCACTTCGGCTGGCGTGAGACCTTCCTGGCGGTGTCGTTGATTGGAATGGTGGCGATTATTGCCAGCCTGATCCTGATCCCGAACAACATCAAGAACCAGGCCAGTGCCAGCATCCGCGATCAGCTGCAAGTGCTGACTCACCCGCGCTTGCTGCTGATTTACGCCGTGACCGCATTGGGCTACGGCGGGGTATTTACGACCTTTACCTTCCTGGCACCGATGATGCAGGAGCTGGCTGGTTTTTCGGCTCCGGCCGTCAGTTGGATTTTGCTGGCCTATGGCATTGCGGTAGCTATCGGTAACATCTGGGGGGGCAAGCTGGCCGACCGTCATGGCGCGGTACGTGCATTGAGCTTTATCTTTGCCGCGTTAGCCGCCTTGCTGTTGGTGTTTCAGTTTACCGCCAGCCACAGCGTCGCTGCGCTGCTGACGGTGGTGGTAATGGGGGTATTTGCCTTTGGCAATGTGCCAGGCTTGCAGGTTTATGTGGTGCAGAAGGCTGAGCAGTACACGCCGAACGCGGTAGACGTTGCTTCTGGCCTGAATATTGCGGCTTTCAACGTGGGGATCGCACTGGGATCAGTGATTGGTGGACAGACCGTAGCCTCACTAGGGTTGGCGCAAACGCCTTGGATCGGCGCGCTGATTGTGGTGGGGGCGTTGTTGTTGATCGGCCTTAGTGGCCGTTTGGATAAACGCTACCAACAGCAGTTCGCCTGATCCCATCTAGCCCCTTTCTTCTTGGCCCGCATTAGTGGGCCTTTTCGCATTCAGCGCGAACCTTTACAGACACATACACAGCATTGATTGAAATCGGCCCGCCTTGCCCCTATAACTGGATCTCTAAAAGCCATGTTGGCAGAGCCGCTCAGGCGTATACTCAATTTAGTCTTGGTAGCCATGTTGCTATCAACGTGATTTTCATCCGAACGGGAAATAGGCGAATAACGTGCCGAAACGAACTTATGCAATGAGGTATGTTGCGGGCCAGCCAGTTGAACGGATTTTCCCTGGTGCCATCAATCAGCCGCTACCGCCGGGGGCTGCGTTGCCTACGTCTGGTGCGCTGCGGGTGATGGTATGGAATATTTTCAAACAGCAGCGTGCCGATTGGCTTTCGGTGTTGAAAGACTTCGGTAAAGATGCGCAGCTGGTGCTATTGCAGGAGGCGCAGACCACGCCGGAATTGGTCAGCTTTGCCACCTCTAACTATCTGGCGGCCGATCAGGTGCCCGCCTTTGTGTTGCCGCAACACCCTTCCGGTGTGATGACGCTGGCGGCCGCACATCCGGTGTATTGTTGCCCGTTGCGCGAACGGGAGCCGCTGCTGCGTTTGGCCAAGTCGGCGTTGATCACCGTCTATCCTTTATTAGATGGTCAACTGTTGATGGTCGTGAATATCCACGCGGTGAACTTTAGTCTGGGAGTGGATGTTTACAGCAAGCAGCTTGGCCCGATTGGTGAGCAGATCGCCCTCCATCGGGGGCCGGTGATCATGGCGGGGGATTTTAACGCCTGGAGCCGCAAGCGTATCAACGCGCTGTATCAATTTGCCAGCGATATGGCGTTGCACGAGGTCAACTTCGCCGACGATCATCGCCGCAAAGCTTTTGGCCGTCCGTTGGATTTTATCTTTTACCGCAACCTGGGCGTTACAGAGGCCTCGGTGCTGGTGACTCAGGCCTCAGACCACAATCCGCTGCTGGTGGAGTTCCATTCGCAAACCGATAAACCGGTCTGGTAGCGAAATTTGGCCAATAAAAAAGCATCCCGAGGGATGCTTTTTTTGTAGCGAAAACTTAGGTTTCCGGCGACGATTTGTTGCTGACAAACAGCGTCAGCTTCACACCGGGTTGCAGACTGCTGCCTTTGCCGAGCGTTGAGTTCCAACGCATCACGTCGTTAATTTCGACGCCGTGACGACGTGCAATGCTGGATAGCGAATCACCTTTACGTACTTGGTAGGTGATGCTGCTGTTATCTCTGGCATTGCTGGCCACTTGCAGGGTTTGCCCAACTTTCAGCGTGCTCTTGCCACGCAAATTGTTCCAACTCTGCAAATCGCTGGTCTTAACGTTCAACCGTTTGGCGATGGTGGATAACGTATCGCCGGAGCGAACCTTATACGCACTTCCGCCTGACAGGCCGCTGTTCTTCGCCAACTGGGTGGTTGGTAATGTCGCAGCTATCTGTCCGTCGGCCAACGAGTCTTTCAACTGTGCGGCATTCTTTTTGGGAACCATGATGTAATGGGGCCCATTAGGTGCCGTAACGCCTTTCTTGTAGCCAGGGTTATAAGCCTTCATCTTGGTGAGAGAAAGCCCAGACATCTCTGCCGCCTGAGTCAGCTGGATCTGCTGCCCGACATCAATACGCGCCAGTGCACGGGTTTCGTCAGTTTTTGGCAACTTGACGCCGTACTTTTTGCTGTGCTTGATGATATCGCTCAGTGCCAGCATTTTCGGGACATAGATTGACGTTTCACGCGGAAGCGACAATGCCCAGAACTCGGTGGACTTACCCTGACGTTTATTCGCCTTAACCGCCTGCATGACTCGGCCTTCACCACTGTTATAAGCAGCGACGGTCAATAACCAGTCACCGTCAAACATGCGGTTCAAACGCTCCATCATGTTAAGCGCAGCGGTCGTCGAGGCCACAACATCACGGCGCCCGTCATACCACTGATTGTTTTTCAAACCATAATTGCGACCCGTTTGCGGCACGATCTGCCATAGCCCTGCGGCATTGGCACTTGACGTGGCGTGAGGGTCAAAAGCGCTCTCCACTATGGGTAGCAGTACCAGTTCCATCGGCATATTGCGTTTCTTAATCTGCCCGACTATCCAGTACATGTACGGCTCTGCCCGTAATGTTACATCGTGGAGATAGCTCTTACTTTTTAAATATTTTCTTTTCTGTTCACGGATCCGGTCGTTTTCCGGAACCTCCATCTTCAGCTCGTCGCTAATGAAGTTCCACAGGTTCTGCTGAGCGGCGCTACTGTTACTGTCTAGCCACCGTGCCGAACTCGCTGTGTACTCTCCTGCTTCACTTTCTTGACCTGCCGAAGACAGACTCTGTGCATGTTGCTTTGGTGCCGGTACATCCTGCCAGGATGACTGGCAACCAACCAACAAGACCGAGGCGAGAAGTATCGCTTTAGCCTTCATGTGTGTGTCAATATAGTTGCTTAAAAGACGAGCAAGGATACTTTGCTTCGCCAAAAAACACAACTAAAAGCTTAGAAGGCATCCTTGCGCAGGCGTAATTCGGAAAAAACCGAATGAAGCTGGCTCGGTGGCGAATTAAAGCCTATTTCCTTTTGTAAATCAGTGTCATGGCAGCGTAAAAATAGATTAATTTTACGCTCTAATTGCAACGTTGTGGGCACGCTGGGTACGCCTTTTGCCCTTGATTGCTCAATTTGTTGCTGATATGTTTCAATTTGGCGGTCTTGCGGCAAAATTGTCCTGGCAAACTTAAGGTTTGAGAGCGTGTACTCATGTGCGCAACAAATTAGGGTTTCGTCGGGAAGTTGCGCGAGCCGTTGAAATGAGTGGTACATTTGTTCTGCAGTCCCTTCAAAAAGCCGTCCGCAGCCCGCTGAAAAAAGCGTATCTCCACAGAAAAGATAAGGTGCACTGTAGAATGCTACGTGTCCCAGGGTATGCCCTGGAACCGCGATGGTAGTGTAGCTACGCCCACCAATTTCCAGGATATCGCCATCCTGAACCAACCGATTTGCTCCCTTATTGGCGGTTTCCTGGGGGCCATACACCGGCAGATCCGGATATTGCGCAACGATTTCCGCTACGCCGCCGACATGGTCGTGGTGGTGGTGGGTCAATAATATGGCGTCGGGGGTCAGTTGCCGTTGGGACAACGCCGCCAATACCGGGCCAGCTTCGCCGGGATCGACGATCACGCATCGCCCTTGCTGGTTAGCCAATAACCAAATGTAATTGTCCTGAAAAGCGGGAATGCTGATAAGATTCATGGAACACCTCTCGTTGGCAATGGCTTGAAAGAGATACTAAACCATGAAACCAGCCCAGACTCTAGAAAAGCTCACTAGCCCTTACTCCTGGGCCGGGTTGCCGTGGGGCGAATACTATCGTGAGGGGTTGGAGCAGCAGTTGCAGCCCTGGTGGCCCAAGATGTTTGGTTTCCATCTGTTGAAGATCGGCAATCTCAGCGCCGAGTTGGATAGCGAAAAGTGCGCCATCTCGCATCAGGTTAACGTGGGATTGGCCGGGGATAACCTGCATGTTCAGGCCGATCCTTATCAACTGCCCTTTGCAGCCAAGTCCGTCGATGCCTGCCTGTTGGCCCATACGCTCTCTTATGCCGATGACCCACACCGTATGTTGCGTGAGGTCGATCGCGTCATGATTGACGATGGCTGGCTGGTGATCAGCGGTTTCAATCCTTTTAGCCTGCTAGGTCTGGGGAAGCTGATCCCCCGGTTGCGCAAACACCAGCCTTACGTCAGCCGGATGTTTACCCAGATGCGCCTGTTGGACTGGCTCAGCCTGCTTAATTATGAGGTGTTGGATCAGACGCGCTTCCATGTATTGCCTTGGCAGCGCAAGGGAGGGACTTTCTTGAGTACGCATTTACCGGCGCTTGGCTGTATGAGCGTGATTGTAGCCCGCAAGCGAACCTTGCCGCTGACGCCAACGCCGATGAAAGTGGGGGCGAGGAAACACTCTCTCAGCCGCGCAGTGGGCGCGACCAAGAGTTATCGCAAACTGCCTTAAGCTTCGGGCTTGTAGCCAACGTCGTCCTGCGTTGGGCTGCCTGCCGCATCACGTGCCAACACGTCACAACGTTCGTTTTCCGGGTGGCCGGCATGGCCTTTGACCCATTCCCAACGGATGGTATGGCGGGCAATCGCCAGATCGAGGCGCTGCCAGAGATCGACGTTTTTCACCGGTTTTTTGTCGGCGGTTTTCCAGCCGCGCTTTTTCCAGTTGTGGATCCAACTGGTGATCCCTTGGCGGACGTATTGGCTATCGGTGCTCAGCACCACTTCGCAGGGGGTGGTCAAGGCTTCGAGCGCCACAATGGCGGCCATCAGCTCCATGCGGTTATTGGTCGTCAGGTAATAACCCGCGCTGAACAGTTTCTCGTGCTGTTTATAACGCAAAATTGCGCCGTAACCGCCGGGGCCTGGATTACCAAGGCAAGAGCCGTCGGTGAAAATTTCTACCTGTTTAAGCATCTCTGGTAGACTCTTCCTATCAGTTTTATAAAAACCAAGTCTGACATAAACCAGCGCCATGAGCACAGCATTATGATCTCTACACCAACCAGACAGATCGTTCTCGATACCGAAACCACCGGTATGAACAAGCTAGGGGTTCACTACGAAGGCCACCGCATCATTGAGATCGGGGCCGTTGAGGTGATCAACCGTCGCCTGACCGGGCGCCATTTCCACGTTTACGTCAAGCCGGATCGGCTGGTGGATCCGGAAGCCTATGGCGTACACGGTATCAGCGATGAGTTCCTGGCGGATAAGCCTACTTTCGATCAGATCGCCGCTGAATTTATCGACTTTATCCGTGGTGGCGAATTAGTCATTCATAACGCAGCGTTCGATATCGGCTTTATGGATCACGAGTTCCGTATGTTGCAGCGAGATATCCCGAAGACGGAGACCTTCTGCACCATTACCGACAGCCTGTTGATGGCGCGCCGCCTGTTTCCAGGCAAGCGTAACAACCTCGATGCGCTGTGCAACCGTTATGAGATAGACAACACCAAGCGAACGCTGCACGGCGCTTTGCTCGATGCCGAGATCCTGGCGGAAGTCTATCTGGCGATGACCGGTGGCCAGACCTCGATGGCTTTCCAGATGGAGGGGGATACCCAGCAGACGGATTCAGCCCAGGATATCCAACGCATCCAACGCCCGGCTACGGCGATGAAAGTGATCTATGCCAGTGACGCAGAATTGCAGGCTCACGAATCACGTCTGGATCTGGTGCAAAAGAAGGGCGGTAGTTGCCTGTGGCGTGGTGGCGCAGCAGCCGAATAACAGCCTCTCGGGATAGAAATGACGCCTAAGCGGCATAATTAACGCGTGTTCGTTGAAAAACTGTGCAAACGACTCTTTTTATAAGAAAAGACGTTGACGGAATGGCGAGGCAACCGTAATATTCGCCTCGTTCCCCCGCAAGAGGGAACGTTGCGGAGCGGTAGTTCAGTTGGTTAGAATACCTGCCTGTCACGCAGGGGGTCGCGGGTTCGAGCCCCGTCCGTTCCGCCAACATTCAGGGCCATGTTATTAACTAACGTGGCCCTTTTTCTTTGCTAAAATTTCCACTATGCCATTGCCGTCTGGCTCGCATTCGCTTGTATCCTTTTTATTTGGATTCCTTCAGATTTTCATTTTGCCGCTTGGCGTGCTGACAGCATCGCAGGATACCCTCGTCGCCCCTCTGACGTCCGCCATCGAACGTAACTGCAAGGGATCGCCATTCAAAACCGCCTGCTGGCGGAAGACGAAGCCAGCAACATCGCTTTCCATCTAGTGAGGCATACTGGCCTTGATGCGTAAATTAACGATGGCGAATTTGCAGGGCTGCGGGCAGGTAGCGCTGTAGCGGCTCAGGCGTGTTGTCGTCGATAAGCTGGCTGATCAGATCGTAGCAGTGCCAGGCCAACTGGCGGTTGTCCTGCTGCACGGTGTCGATACGCAGCGACAGCGAATCATACAGATAGTGATCGTCAAAGCTCGCCAGATGGATGTCGCAATCGAGCAAATGATGTTGGCTCATATAGCGCAGCACCCCTTCCAGCAGCCCGCAGGCGGCGGTAAACAGCGCCTTTGGCGGACGGCCGAGACGGGCGCAGAGTGCGGCGAACATCTCATAGCCGGAACTGGGATGATAGTTGCCGTTGATCACCCATTCCGGACGCAGTTGAATGCCTGCCTGTGCCAAACCCTGAGTAAAGCCCGCCAGACGGTCGCGTGATGGTGAGAGCCGTGGCTGACCGCCTAAAAACCAGAACTCATCGCTATGCTGAGGTGCGATGCGAGAAATCAGCTCTGCCGTCGGGGTAATAGAATCGGTCATCACCAGCGGCAGGCCACTTTCATTCGGGCAACGGTCAAACAGCACCACCGGCAACTGCTCGCTAAGTTTCAGGTAGTCGGCGTCGTTATGCATACAGGACGCGACGATCAGTCCATCGACCTGACGAGCAATCATATTATTGACCACCATACTCTCCTGACCGGGGTTTTCGTCGGTACAGGAGATAAGCAGCTGGATGCCCGCCTCGCGGCACAGCATCTCAAGCTCGTGGGAAAAGACCGCAAAGCCGTAGTTGGTGATCTCCGGTACTACCAGCCCGATGGTGTGGCTGCGGTTATCGCGCAGCGAGCGGGCGTGAATGCTCGGCTGATAGTGCTGCTCGCGGGCAATTGCCTGCACGCGCTCGCGCGTTTCCTGCGCCACGCGTAGCTCTTTGCCACGCCCGTTAAGCACCAGGCTGGCGGTCGCTTTGGAAACGCCAGCCAGTTCGGCGATATCTTTAATGGTAACGCGTTTGGTTTTCATTACGACGCCATGAGCCTGAAAGCAAAACGCTTATTCTACCATGCATGTCCGCAGCGGCCAGTAACAGAATGCGCCGGGCATTTTGCCCGTGAAAATCAGCTGTGCCGGATAGTTCGGGAAGTAGCGGCTGCTCATCACCCCTTCACCTTCGTTGATGAAAATTTCCACGCTCGACTGGTCGATGAAAATACGCAGCGAGCGGATCGTACCGCGCCAGTAGCGATAGTGCGTTTCGTCGCTGGCGAGGCTGCGTCGCGCCAGGCGGATGCCGTTGGCATCGCACTCCAGGGTTAACGCGCCGCCGAAATCGATGTTTAACGCGTCGTGGCAGGTAGTTTCCAGGGTGATTTCCATCGGAACCAACGGCAGGGCGGCTTCCTGCCAGCCGTGCGCTTTGCCGCGCAGAGCGGTCAGTTCACGCAGTGGGCGCTGATAGAGCCTACCGTCGATAAACTCCAGCTCGCGCAGGCAGGTCATCTGATGGATCCAGCCGTTGGCACGCGTCGGCTGGAGCACCTCTTCGCCGTCCGGCACGCCCATCCAGCCGACCAGCAGGCGGCGGCCGTCGCTAGTCTGCGTAGTTTGCGGGGCGTAAAACTCGAATCCGGCGTCCAGTTCGTGCAGCTCATGGTGTTTGAAGGTGCCGCTGGCGTAGTCGAAAGCACCGGCCATCCACACCGCCGGGTAGGTATTGAGATAGCGCTCTTTCTCTTGAGCGATCCCCTGCGGGCAGCAAATCAGGACATGCTGGTCGCCGAGTGGAAACAGGTCCGGACACTCCCACATATAGCCCGCGTTACGCAGGCCATTGATGCCGCATCCGGCGATTTCACCTTTGGCCATCCACTGATGGAGGTCTGTGGAGCTGAACAGTAGCACCTTGCCGCGTTTTTGCAGATCCTGTGCTCCCAGCACCATGTACCAGCGGCCTTCATGCTGCCAGACTTTCGGGTCGCGCACGTGACCGGTATAGCCTTCCGGCAGCGGCAACACCGGGCCGAGTTTACTGAAGGTACCATCGGCGTTTTCCGTCGCCAGGCATTGCCATGCGGTTCGGCTACCATCGGCAAATTTGACGTTGCCGGTATAACACAGGGTTAGCGTGCCATCGTTATCCACCGCGCTGCCGGAGTAGCAGCCGTTGCGGTCATACTCTTCGTCAGGCATCAGCGCGATCGGTTCATGCTGCCAGTGCAGCAGATCGGCTGAACTCCAGTGCGCCCAACATTTGAACTTGTGATCGCAGGCGAGCGGATTCCACTGATAGAACAGGTGATAGCGTCCGGCAAATTCGACAAAACCGTTGGGATCGTTCATGAGCCCTGTCACGGGCGCAGGGTGCCAACGGGGGTAGTGGCTATCGGCCAGCGCGCGCGGCTGGCCCTGCATAACTGCCTGCAAAATTGCAGGCAAGCGTGATGGAAGTGACATTATTCGGCGTCCGTTTTGTATTTCAGTACCAGAGAGACCACAAAAGCGACGCCAAAGGCGATGGCCATCCCGATAATGTAGTTCAGCAGCGAGCTGGCCTGCACGATGGCCATGCCAGGGATTGCCGTAAGGCCAACCGCGGTCATGTAGACGTGCATTGACACCACCCAAGCGCCGCCCGCCGCGCCGCCGATCAGCGCGGCGATAAACGGCTTCACAAAGCGTAAATTGATACCAAAAATCGCCGCTTCGGTGATCCCCAGCATGGCAGAAAATGCCGAGGGCAGAGTAATGGCTTTGATTTTCGCATCTTTGGTTTTAAACCATACCGCCAGACAGGCGCCGCCCTGGGCGACGTTGGCCATGGCCCAAATCGGCAGCAAGAAATTGACGCCGATGGACGGGTTGCCCAGCAGCCCGGCTTCGATGGCGTGGAAACTGTGGTGAATACCGGTAATCACAATCACCGAATAAAGACCGCCAAACAGCAGCCCGGCCAGCCAACCGGCATGGCTAATCAGTGTGCTGAGGACAAACGAGATGCCGTCGCCGAGCGCGCGACCGGCCGGGCCGATAATCAACAGGGCGATAAAACCGGAAATGATCACCGTCAGGAACGGCGTCAGGATCAGATCCAGCGCATCGGGAATGACGCGACGAAGCTGTTTCTCAACGATGCTCATAAACCACACCGCCAGCAGCACCGGGAACACCGTGCCTTGGTAGCCGATCATGGCAATTTCAAGACCGAAGAAGTTCATGGTGTGGAAACCGGCAGCTACGCCCCAGGCATTGGTCAGCGCCGGGTGGGTCAGAATGCCGCCGAGCGTCGCGCCAAGATAAGGGTTACCGCCAAACTCGCGGGCAGCGGTAAAGCCAATCAGGATCGGCAGAATAATAAACGCCGCCGAGCTGCACATATCCAGTATGATGTAGATGGCGTTGTTTGGGTCAACCCAGCCGTAGGTTTTGACCATTCCCAGCAGGCCCATCAGCAGGCCGGAGGCGACGATTGCCGGGATAATCGGTACGAAGATATTCGACAGCAGGCGGGCGATACGCTGGAAAGGGTTCAGCTTTTTTGCCGCGATGTCGGCGGTTTCCGATTTGCTGGACTCACTAATACCTGCTGCTTGGATAAAGGCGGCGTAGACTTTATTCACCACCCCGGTGCCGAAAATAATCTGCATCTGTCCAGCGTTACGGAAGCAGCCCTTAACCCCTTCGATTTTACTGATGGCCTGCTGGTCGGCCAGTGAATCATCTACCAGCACCAGACGCAGGCGCGTGGCGCAGTGCGCGGCACTGGCGATATTTTCTTTACCTCCCAAAAGCGGAAGCAGCGAGTGGGAGATCTGTTTAAAATCCATAGTACCCTCTGAATGCGTATGATTTACGTGTTTTGTGCCCGTGGCGACGGGTGCGCAGTTTCTGCGTCATTATTGTGTTCGGGGCGACAAAATGCGCTTTGTCGCCCCGGTTGTTTCTGTCGTCAGGTTTTTAACCGTCAGAACCAGGTTTCCATCTGAATACCGAAATTCCACTCACCGCCAGCGGTGAAACCGCTGCTGCCGAAGGAGTCATCGCTGGCGTAGTTATCCAGCTTTTTGCTCCAATCCATCCAGGTGGCGAACAGGCGCAGCTCGGGACGGTTGAAGAAATCACCGATGTTGCCTGCTTTAAACGTCGGGGCGAAGGTGAGTTTATAGAAACTGCCGTTAACAGCGTTGCGATCTTTGTAGCCTTCGGGATGCAGATCCATGTATTGATAGCTGCCTTCGTAGGCGAGTGCGAAGTTCTGGGTGATCTCCTGGATCAGACGCATGTTAAAGGTGACCCATTCGTAGCTATCCCCTTTGACGTAACGGTCTTTGCTGCTCTGTGCCAGTACCGCCGGGGCGATATGCCAGCGTTCGCTAAGCGGCGTGGTGCCGTAGCTGGCAAAACGCCAGGTATTGGCATCAGAGAGGAGCGCACCGTCGGAGCCGATGCCTTTGACTTCCGCTCCCAGACCGTGACCATAGAGCAGCGCGGTTTTGCTGCTGCCTTCACGCAGACCGTAGAAACTGTCGTTATGCAAGCCAACCAGTGCATGCACGCCGTTATTGGCAGCGTCGGTCTGGATGGCATTGCCGTTGTCATCTTTACGGTCGTCGTTATCTTTAGCTCGCAGGCCGCTCACCATTACCTGCACCGGACCGATAAAGTGGTTCATGCTCAGAATGTAGTTCTGCACATTGTTATCGACATTCTCCAGATCGCCGAAGTTACGCCCATAAATAGAGAAATTGCTGCGAACGCTATCGTTCCACTTCACGTCGTAAATACCGCCACCGGTTCCCGCGAGGAACACCACGTCGGAATCGAGCCAGTGGATATCAAAGTTGTCGCGGTCGAAACGTTTACCGGCCCACAGCGTGGAGCCTTTAAACGGTCCCTCAAAGCTCGGTAAACTGCCGAGTTCGGCAAACGCCTGGCGGATATTCAGGTCGCTGGAGTCTGCCGACCAGTCGTTATAGGTTTTTTGTCCATCGGCCAGCATCGCTTTGAAGCGGGTGGTCGTGCCATTATCCAGCGTCTGTTTATGCTCGAGATTCAGTTCGACGTAGGTATCGGCTTCGTTGCCCAAACGGCCGATAGCGCCGCCGGTTTCTCCGGCTGGCGTCAGGTAAGGGCCGCTTTTGCTGCTGGAGGCTGCGTCGTTCATTAACAGACCGGAGCGGGCATAGCCGTGGAACTCAAAGCCGCTTTTCTCATCGGCCTTCTTCTCAAGCTTTGCGGTCCGCTGAGCGACTTCCCGCGTGGTGTCCTGGTTTTTTTGCTGCTGCGTCGTGAGCTGCTGGACTTTTTTCTCCGCCGACTCGGCGCGGTTTTCCGCCGTTTGCGCTCTGTTTTCAGCATCCTGCAGGCGTTTTTCCAGCGCTATCAGACGGGCTTCTATGGTACTGAGATCCGTTTGCGCGTGGGCTGAGCCGGTGCCGGTTAGCAAAGCGATAAGAACCGCGAGTGTGCTTTTTTTATACATGCTGGTCGCATCCCAAAAGTAAAATTGAAAGGTGTGTGTTTTTGCTAAACCGGTTTTATTGCTATGTTAAACATGACCTGCAAGATCTGGGAATATAATTTGCTAAACCGGTTTAATAAGTGTGATAGATGCAACAAAGTGGGCCGCGCAGGGCGGCCTGAAGGATCAACACTGGCGATTAAGATCGCGCTGGTAGGGGAGGGCGGTCATCGCACCTTTGGCCGTTGTGGCCAATGCACCACAGGCTTGTGCCAGAGTGAGCGTGGATTCCAGTGAGGCGATGTCCGTCGGCATCCCTTGCGTAGAAAGGCTGACGAGCAGGCCAGCGACAAAAGCGTCCCCCGCGCCGGTGGTATCCACGCTGGCAACGGGTTTAGTGCGGAAATGGGTGAACTGCTGCTGAAATGCGGCGAGTACCCCCGCTTTACCTTGAGTGACCAGCAACAATTCAGGCTGATAACGTTCAGTTACCTTGGCGATTCCCTGTGTTAGATCATCACTGCCGCTGATCAATACCAGCTCCTCTTCCGAGAGCTTTACCACGTTTGCCAGGCGCAGGGCGCGATCGAGGCAGGCGTGCAACAGGTCCTGCTCTTGCCAGAGGTCCTGGCGAATATTGGGGTCAAAGCTGACCCGGCCTCCGGCTCGTTTGATCTGCTCCATCGCCTTGAAGGTAGTGCTGCGGCTGGGTTCGGCGCTGAGCGCGATGGAACACACGTGTAACCATTGATTGGCGGCAAATTCCGGTAGATCTTCCTCTGTCAGAAACAGGTCTGCACTGGGACGCACCATAAAGGTAAACGTCCGCTCGCCCTGATCGTCAAGGTCGACTACTACGGTGGAGGTGCGGTGTTGACTGTCGAGCCGCATATTGCTGACGTCGACAAGCTCCTGTTGCAGAGTATGGCGCATAAAGCGGCCAAACGGATCGTCGCCGACGCGCCCGATAAAGCCGCTGTTGCCGCCAAGGCGGGCGACGCCTACCGCCACGTTAGCCGGTGCGCCGCCAGGGCATTGCAGCAGGCGGCCCTCACTTTCCGGTAGCAGGTCGACGACTGCGTCACCTAGAACCCAAACTTTTGTATTCATGCTGATATTTCTCTTTAGCTAAACTTAATTAAACCGGTTTAGCACATTAAAGCATAGTGGCAGAATGAGGGGAACGTCACATTCGAAAAATTGCGAGCCAGGGCAAAAATGAGTGGGTCGGCAAAGGGCTGGCATTCTGCAAGCAGGGGGAGCGCCAGCCCAGGCTTATAATCAGGTTCAAAGAGATGCTATCCAGTGGCAGATTCACAAAGCATACGGCTTTGTTTTTCTATTGTACCGTCTTCATCTTTCCTCCCTTCGTTGGTTTTAGCTGAAAATGCAGCAAAGATATTTCATTTTTTATTGATAATGATTACTATTTCCATCAATGGGTGGGCCACTCATCCTGTCAGATCGTGCAACCTATTCTTTTTATTTTCAGTGCTGAGCATGTCGTGAGCCATATATCGTTCTCTGAGGTGAAGCTGGGCGTTCACCGGGTGGTGAATAAAACGCCGCTGTTTCACAACACTGAAAAACTGAAAAGGGATGGAACATGTTGGAAACTGTTCAGTCAGTCCGTTGGTTGCCGCTGACACCGGCACAGTTTGATTTTTGGGAGGAGTTTAGCTTTCACCCGCATCAGCCCGTCTCTACCGTTGCCCACCGCATTACGCTACGCGGCGAACTTGATGAGCTGGGGCTGTTAGCGGCGTTGGAGCAGGTTGTTGCTGAAACCGATGTTTTTACCATCCAGTTTCAACTGCCTGACAATGACGAACTACCGCTACAGCGCTGTAATCCCCAACTGCGTCCTCAGGTACGTCTGCTTGAGTTACAACAGACCGATGTTGCCGAGTCGATGATGCAGGCCGACATCGAGCGTCAGCTCAATTTGCTGAGTCAGCCGCTGGCGGTCGTTTGGTTGATCCGCTTTGCACCTACGCATTACACCGTATATATCCGGGCACATCACATTATTATTGATGGTTTCGGCATGGCGCTAATCGAACATCGTCTCGCTGAGCTTTACCGCGCCCGCCTGCAAAAATCCACCGCTAGCCAACCTTTCCACGCGTTTTATGATTTTCTGGCTGAAGAGCAGCGGTACGCCAGTAGCGAAAAGTCGCGGCAGGACGCCGAGTATTGGCGGCGATATGTTACCAACGCGCCTTCGCTCCCGGTTCTGCAAAAGGGAGGGGAGGACTACGGTGCGGAGTGTCTGCACAGCGAAGCGGTACTACCTGAGCGTTTTAGCCAGCAGTTGAGCACCTTTTCCGAGCGCTGCGGTACAGGCTGGCCGGATTTGCTACTGGCACTTTCCGCTGCCTGGCTGACGTTTCGGCTTTATGGGGAAAACAAGGCTGAGGTACAGCCAATCTGGGTGCCCGTTATGAATCGCCGTGGGATGGTGGCCGCCAGCGTCCCAGCGTTGGCGGTGAATATTCTGCCGCTGTTTGTTCAGGTCGAGCCACTGGAGAGGGTTGTGGACTACGTCAAACGCACCGCGAAATCGTTGCGAGACCTGCGTGCTCACGGGCGTTATCGTATTGAGACACTGGCCGCCGATCAGGGGTTGGGAAAAGGAACGCGTTACTTTTTCTCACCGTTGATCAACGTGCTTCCTTTCGATCCTCCGCTGTTTGCAGGCTGTGAAGCAGAGCGGGAAGTCATGGCGAGCGGCCCAGGGGATGGTTTTAACATTACCTGGCGTGGCCGTACGGATGCGAGCGAACTGCATATCGACATCGATGCCGATCCTGCGATGTATGCTTCGCTGAATGTCGAGGAGATGTTCACACACCTGCGCAGCTTCCTGAGCAGGGCGATGATGCCCGAAGCGGGACAGCAGCCGGTTTACCAACTGCTAAACCAATAAGATCTTCCGCCAGCGGGCTGGTTCGCTGGCGGAGATTGGCTTTTTAACGCAGCAGCGAGCAAACCTCATCGGCGTTTTTGCACTTAATCAAGGTCGCAACTGGCAGTGAAACGCCGAGCTCCACGTTGATCCTCTCTCTAAGCGTGGGCATATGGCTGAGTTTCAGCCCCATGGCAAGAAACGGGGTCTGATGATGCCATTCAGGCCGCAGCGGCTGGCCCATCACGGCGCAATAGATTGCCAGTACCGTTTGCTGAGGTGTCGCCGGGGCGGCGAGCGTTGCCGAATGAGATAGTTCCAGTTCGGTACGTAGCGCATGGCGATCGACTTTGCCATTTGCCGAGAGGGGAAAGCGGGTTTGCACAATGAAGCGGCCAGGGATGTGAGTTGCGGGCAAATAGCGCTGTGCGAAGATGCGCAGCTCCGACATGCTCGGCAGGACCTTATGTGCTGATAGATAGACCGCACCCAACGACTTTTCTGGTGTATCGTCCACCGCGTAATCGAGCACCACAATATCCTCGATGGCTGGATGCTGGCGCAACGCTTCTTCGATTTCCGGCAGTGAAATCCGTACGCCGCGAATTTTAACGTAGCCATTAATACGGTTGGCAAACATGATGACGCCGTCAGGCCGGTAATAGCCAATGTCTCCGGTACGGAACGTTCGCTCGCTAATACCATCTGGAGTCATCACGTCAACAAAGTCGTGCTGCACTAACGCTCCATTCTCCAGATAGCCACAGGCCAGATTGGCCCCGGCTGTGTGGATGCGCCCAGCCACGCCGCAAGGGCAATGTTCACCGCTGTCATGACAGATAAAATACTGAGTACCCGCCAGCGGCTTGCCATAGGGAATTTGTTCCGTGTCGCTAGCGGTGATCTCGTGCCAGATGCTCCAGATAGTCGTTTCCGTCGGGCCGCCGAGTGATATCAGCCGCAGATGAGGATGCCTTGAACGCAATAACCGGATGGTGGCGGGCTTAATGTAATCGCCGCCCTGGGCTACTAGCCGCAGGGAGGAGAGCTGCTCTGGCGTTGCGCAGTCCAGCAGCATTTCCAGGATCGCTGGCACAGAGCACCACAGCGTGATCCGGTGTTGTGCCACCAGGCGGCCCCAACTGATGGCGTCTTTTTCCTCATGCCTGGCTGGCAGCACCAGCGTTGCGCCCACGCTGAGTGAGGCAAACACGTCAAACACCGACATATCGTGGTGCAGCGGCGTTACCGAGATAAAGACATCTCGCTCGGTGATCTGCCAGTGGGCGAGGGTTTGCCCAAGCACGTTGGCCGTTGCCCGGTTATTCAGCACGACGCATTTCGGCTTGCCCGTGGTGCCAGAGGTATAGAGATAATAGGCGGGCTGGCTGCTGTCGCTTTGAGCGCCAAACCGAGGTGGGCTGACGTTGGCGGATTTGAGCTCATCAGGCGTGACTGAGCCTGGGATTGCGGCGTCTTCATCGCATATCACCAGCTCGGGTTGGCAATTTTCCAGTAAAAATGCCGTCCGTTCTGTAGGCGAACTAATATCTATCGGCACCCGGATAATCCCTAACAGGGAGCAGGCTAGCGAGATACCGATATGCTCCAGGCCGCGTGGAAGATAAATTGCCACCACGCTCCCCGCCCTCAACTGACGTGCGAGCAGTCCGTTGGCCATGCTGGCGACGAGCTCACCCAGCGCCTGCCAGCGCAATTGTTGTTTGCCACAGATCACGGCTACCCCATCACGAGTGCCGGAAAACAGATTTTCTGCGATGCGGCCCAGAAAATCGTCGCTTACGGCTGTGCTGGCGGGAGTGTTAGCCCGGTAATGCGGGTAATTCATCGTTTCGTGGACGGGGATATTCAGCGAACCCTGAGAGACTATATGCAACATACGCTGGTGGATTGCATTCAGCATAGCGCTCACCTGTTCGGGCGCGAGAGCCTGCTCAACATAGTCGGCAATTATCAGTAAATTGCGCTGCTCATCGTACATTAGGCGAATATCCAGTGCGACCTGCGGCGTTTGGGTCAGACCGCTTTCGGTACGGATTGACGTGTTGGCCGGAAGCGTTTCCCAGCTCAGGCAGTTGGTCAGGATCACCGGCAGCGCGGGAGCATGTCCGGTTCGCGGTGACAATTGGCGAGCCAGATCCACACCTGACCAGGCAAGGTTTTGCAATCCGCCAAGAATGTCTTCTTGCAAACGTTGGGCATTGTCGACTAACGGCTTGTTATGACGGACGTAGTGAATGGCAATAAACGTCGATCGATTGGTGGCTTGCCCCTCTTTGGCCGGGAAGGCAACGGGGATGCCGACCGTGAGCGCTTCATCTTCCGACCAGAGCGCCAACGTATCGAGTACGATAGCCGACAGAGTAGTGTTGGCAAATAGCCCCCGGGATGCACCAAGGCGAGTGAGCAGCTTCAGGTGGCTGGCATCCAGAATTTGTTGTTCACGCCGCCAGCAGGGTTGCACGATCTCGCCCAAAGGTTGCTGCCAGGGAAGCCGGGAAGGAGTAACGACCTGCGCCAGCTTGTCTTGCCACCAGGCTTTTGCCCGCTCCCGCTCTTCTTCATCTGCTTCGCTCGGTGCAGTGTCATGCTCAAGTGCCGCAAGCGGTTGTTCATCAAATAGCCGGGCGATGATATGCGAGATCCCTTGGCCGTCGAGGATCAGCGCATCAAAGCTGGTGAAAATCTGGTGCTCCGTTGCGCCAGGCAAGGTAATCAGAATGATCCGCCAAGGGGGCGACGACGGATCGTGGCGGCTCTGTTGGTAATGCTGCCGTAGCTGTTGCACTTTTTTAGCTGCGTCTTCTTCACTGGCATCGCGTAGATCGATTTCTTCCAGATGAGGATCCAGCTCAGGCAGAATGTGCTGCTGCTGTGTTTCCTCCTCGATCCAGGTGCGTAACGCGGCGAAGTGATTAACCAACTCTGCCAGCCGACGGCGGAAGTGCGCAGGATCGATGAGCCCCCTAAAGGTCCTGAAATCGTGCATGGCAACGCCACCGAGCGGCCATTGCTCGCTGCTTCCCAGCAGATAAGCCTGCTGGAGCGCCGTTAATGGTTTCCCCATTCGCTTCTCCTTTTGCCGTACTGCCGCTGGAGGTGCCAACCAGCGGGAAACGCTGTCATCAATATGCTGCGGTGTCGCGGCCAGGCGTTCGGCGAGCCTGTGAAAACGCGTAAAGAGTTGATGCAGTTGGCCGGGGGGAAACGCATCTTCACGCACATCCCAGTTGATCAGAATTTCATCGCCAATCCAGGCTACCTGCGCGTCCAACGCGACTTGCGGCCCCTGAGAGATGACCCACGCCAGTTCACCCAATTGCCTGTCGACCCGCTCAGAGAACAGCACGCCACCGGAGATACCGAACCCGGCGGTAAAGACGATGGGGGAGTATTGCAGTTGGCCCTGCTGGCGCGAAAGGTCGCGCATCACGCTCACCCCTGAATAGCCGCCGTGACCCAGGATTTCGTGCAACTGCGTCATGGTGCGCTGGCAATAATGCAGCAGCGTTTCATCGGGTCGCAGCTCGGCGCTGAACAACAGCAGATCGGAAAAATCACCGACGATGTCGTCACCGCCCGCAATCTTGGGAGCGCGGAAAAAGGTCGGTACGTTGATGCGCAACGCGGGTTGCCTGAAACCTTCCATTATCGTCAGGCTGAACAAAGCAAGGAAAAGCGAGCTTAACGTCAGATGGTGGTGACGCGCGCAGCGCTGCAAGGCATGGCTGATTTGGGGATTAAGCTGGATTGCCATTCTGCGGGTTTGACACTGCCTGTCCGTATAGGGAATGGCGGGAGCAGGGGGAATATCCGCTAAACGCTGCCGCCACCAGGCGCGGTCTCGTTCTCTGGCGCTAAGCAGCAGCGGATCGTGAGAACGCTGTGCCAGATAGCGAAACCAGGCGACCTCCATCACTGGGGCGCACTGTGGCGGTGGTTGTTGGTAGAAGCGGGCGAGATCTTCCACCACGATCCGAAAAGAGAGGGCATCCGCGGCGATCATATCCAGATCGATATGCAGCCGGCTGGCCTGCCCTGGCAATATCGTCAGGCTGATTTCGCACGGGTAGCCTTGATCACGCAGCAACTGCTGGTTCTCCATGCGCCGCCGCTTGTCAGCCAGCAATCGTTGTACTTCGGCTGGTGGGTAATGACAAAAATCATCGATGCCCAGTGGTGGATGACTGGCAACCACATGCTGTAGCCCTTCTGCGGTGACATGAAGACGCAGCATTGGGTGCGTGCGATAGAGCGCGTCCACAGCGTGCCGAAAGCGGGGGATATCAGTGATGGTGCTATCGAATTCTGCGTACAAATGTGCGGCAACGCCGCCTAATGCCTGCTCAGAGTGCCTGCCTACCCATGAGGCCGCCTGCATTGGAGTCAATGATTTCATTGCATATCGTTCCTGATTGGCCAACGGAAGCCGCCTAAATATATAACAGAGCTTAATGCGAATGAAAATTATTCTTTTTTATGTTGTTGGCGATACATTGAGCAGGGTAAGGTTATACGAGGCACATAAATTCACTCCGTGGTCACTGAGATGGCACCCCGGGGCTATGCACAGGGAGCAAGCAGAAGATGAGGTTGTTACCGGGTAAACGTCGTCATCCCGTGTTGGGGTTTTTATTATTACTGGCCTTGCTGATGGGCAGCGGCCAGGGCTTTGCACAAGGTTGGCCCAGGGCGTTTCACAACGCGGATGGCTCCTTCACTCAGATCCCGTCCCCTCCGGGCCGTATTCTTTCTACTTCCGTCAGTGTCACCGGAACGTTACTGGCGATTGATGCGCCGGTTGTCGCCAGCGCGACGGCCGTGAACGGCCAGTTCTTTGGGCAATGGGTCAAGGTGGCCGAGCAGCGCAACATTGCTAAAGCCTGGCCTGCGGGCAGTGTTGATCTCGAACTGGCCTATGCCACCGCCCCCGATTTGATCGTCGTCTCAATCAATGGTGCAGACTCATCGCGTGCTCATTTGGCTGAACTGAGGGCCATTGCGCCGGTCATTATCGTGAATTATGGCAACCAGACCTGGCAAGCTCTGGCCCGTGAGCTGGGAGCCGCGCTGGGGCTTGAGGCGCAGGTTGAACGGCGGATCGGCAGCTTTGACTCGCTGCTTACCAACGCCCGCCAGCAAATCCATCTGCCTGATGGACAAGCCAATATTATCAATTTTAACGGCCCGGGAACGGTCAATCCCGTGGCAACACCGGCCAGCGTGCATGCCCGTTTACTCGAGTCGTTAGGGTTTTCGATCGAAGCGCCAAACCCGGCCTGGCAAAGCAATCTTACCCGCTCCGGCGACTTTATCTGGGCTGAATATGAGAATCTGACGCAGTTAACGGCGGGCACCACGTTTCTGTTGAGCGCAGGCGACGTCAGGATTAACGAGTTTCTGCATGACCCTCTGCTTCAGCGGTTGCCTTCGGTACAACAACACCGGGTTTACAGCCTCGGTGCACATGCATTCCGGGTGGATTACTACAGCGCCAGTGAGATGGTGGCAGACATTGTCCGCCATTTTGCCGGTAGCCCAACGCAGGAGCGGTGAAATGCGTGCTTGGCGACAGGCTGGCCTGGTCTCTGGGCTGGTTTTACTGCTGGTTCTCAGTTGCTTTAGCCTCTATTTCGGTGCTCGCCCCATTCCGCCTGCGGTGATTTGGCAGGCGATCACGCAGTTTGATCCGCACAATAGTGAGCATTTACTGGTCTGCTATCTACGGCTGCCGCGCACCTTATTGGCAATGGTGGTTGGGGCGGCACTTGGCGCGGCTGGCGTCATCATGCAGACGCTCACCCGTAATCCACTGGCGGATCCCGGCCTGCTCGGGGTGAATGCCGGTGCCACGTTGGCGATCGTCTTGTCAATTGCGCTGTTTGATGTGACGAATGTCTTTAGCAGTATGTGGTTTGGCGTGGCCGGTGCGGCGATAGTCAGCGTTGTGGTGTTGCTGGTGGGCGGCATTGATGGCAATAACCCGGTAAGGATTGTGCTGGCCGGAGCCGCGTTGACTATTGTGCTGCTTAGCCTGACTCAGCTCGTCATTATCAACAGTGAACCAGAGGCGTTCGATCGCTTCCGGCACTGGGTGATTGGATCGTTACAGGGAAGAGGGTTCGACGTACTGCTCCCGGTTGCCATGCTGGTGGGCGTGGGGCTGTTGCTGGCGCTGGCCAGCAGCAAAATGCTGGATATTGCGGCACTCGGCTCGGATGCCGGCCAGGCACTCGGCGTTAATCCGCGCTGGCTGGTGGTCATGTCCGCGCTGATTATCGTGATACTGGCCGGAGCGGCCACGGCGGCGGCTGGGCCAATCGTTTTTGTTGGCCTGACCGCGCCGCATTTTGCCCGTGCCATTGCCGGATTGCAGCATCGAACGCTATTGCCTTGGGCCATGCTGCTTTCCGCCATGCTGGTGTTGTTGGCTGATATTCTGGGGCGCATCGTTGGCTATCCCGGTGAAGTCAGCGTTGGCGTCATGGTGGCACTAACCGGTGGTCCTTGTTTTGTGTTGCTGGTGAAGCGTTGGCAGGGGGAACGGGTATGAGCGTCAACAGGACGGTGCTGGTATGCCTGGCTTTGGCCTCTCTGCTGTTGGTTGCTGCCGCTTTCGCTCTGACGGTGGGGCGCTTTACGTTGCCGGTATCGAGCGTGCTGCAAGCCATCACGGGGGAAGGAAATCCCATGGCGCAGCAAATTGTCAGGGCGATCCGTCTGCCGCGCGTGTTGACGGCGGTTTTCGTTGGGGGTGCCTTGGGCATCTCAGGGGCGATTTTTCAGTCCGTATCGCGCAATGCGCTCGGATCGCCAGACGTCATTGGCTTTACCACCGGTGCGGCAACCGGTGCGATTGTGCAGATTGTCCTGCTTAACGGTAACACCGTGGCGATTGTGCTTTCGGCCATGGCCGGGGGGCTGGCGACGTCGCTGCTGGTCTACTGGCTAGCCCATCATCACGGTGTGGTAAAGGGATACCGTCTGATATTGATGGGCATAGGTGTTGGTGCGGTACTCAGTGCACTCAATGGTTTGCTGCTGGTTAAAGGCGATATTGATAACGCCGTGATGGCCACTTTGTGGCTGGCGGGAACCACACAGGGGAGAAACTGGCTGCACGTTATCCCTGTGGCCACCAGCATCGCGTTGTTATTGCCGGTGGTGCTGATGTGTGCCAGGGCGTTGAACATCATGACAATGGGGGATGAGGTAGCCCACCAGTTGGGTGTCCGTGTTGATCTCATCCGCAAGATTATGACGTTTTGCGGCGTGATTCTGGCTGCGGTGGCAACCAGCGCGGCAGGGCCGATTGCCTTTATCGCGCTTATGGCCCCACAGCTGGCAATCCGCCTGACACGCAGTCCGAACCTGCCGGTGATCAGTGCGGGTCTGGTGGGCGGCTGCCTGTTGTTAGGGGCCGACATTGTCGCCCAGATACAGCCATCAGGGCTGATGATGCCGGTAGGATTAATGACGGGGATGATAGGTGGCGGGTACTTGCTGGCTCTGCTACTGCGTGGCGGCTGTCGCTAAGGCTAAGGGATGAGTGTCGCAAATATGATCAAATTGATTTGCATTCAATATTGTAAATGATTATCGTTTACGTGCGTTGGCTTACTTGTTTCTTGGCCGACGTACCTCGGGAAATCCTGGTGGATGACGAATAATAAGGTCGTAAAGACCAGCCAATTAAGCAGTGTGTTCTTTGTCGCTCAGTTGAAAAATAAAAATTTAGTGTGCATTTGGCAAAGGAGATATCAATGAGCGAACTAAAGGGTGATAAAAAATGCCCGGTTTCATTATGTAACAGGCCCCAACGTATTTATAAAAAATATCATATGCCCTCCGTCATGCTGGGGTTATGTGTTTTCGCCGCAGCGGATGCGATTGCTGCCGATGATGCTCCAATACGCAATGAGAATAACGAGCCTGATACCATTATTGTTACCGGGGAAAAAGTAAGACGTACTATTTACGATACCGGATCCAGTATTGAGGTGTTTGACGATGCGCGGATAGATTCACTGCCCGGTGCAACACAGGTATCCGATTTATTAAAAATGACGGCCAACGTCCTGGATACGGGCATTGGTAACGATATTCCAACCATTCGCGGTATTGATGGTTCAGGGCCAGCCAATGGCGCCAATGCCTTCCTCAGCGGTACGCGGCCACGTATGAACCTCTCGCTCGATGGGCGTTCCTTAACCTATAACGAATTAGCCGTCGGGCCGCAATCCCTTTGGGATATGCAACGGGTCGAAGTCTACCGAGGGCCGCAAAACTACATTCAGGGTCGTAATGCGATTGCCGGTGCGGTGGTTATGAGCAGCAAGGATCCGACGTTTGACTGGACTTCGGCGGTCAGGGCCGGGGGCGGAAATCAGGATTCTACTCAGGCTTCTGCCATGCTATCGGGGCCGATTGTTGAGGACCAATTGGCGTTTCGCCTGAGCGCCGATCGTCAGCGGCGGGAGAGTTTTGTCGATCTGATCTCCTACGAACCTGTGGGTAATCCACGCGAAATCGAAGTGACCAACATCCGTGGGAAGCTGCTGTATAACCCAGCTGGGCTACGTGATCTCACCACTAAACTTTCGATAAATCACTATGAAAGCCAGGCACCGCAGAATGAAGCGCTAAGCCCGGCTAACCATGCCAGCTCCCGTTTTGACCGGCGTCGCCCAGTCGTTGAGACCCAATCCACCAGTGGTATTTGGGATATTGCCTGGGAGCCGTCGGAGCAGTTAAGCGTCCAGAACAAGTTTGTTTATACCGATTTTAGTAACCATCGCCGTACCGCAGAAGCGCTGCCGTGGGCCGACATCGAAGGCAAAGAGTTCCAAATGGAGCCGCTGGTGCTTTTCGGTACACCAAACGATCGTTGGCGTGGCCTGGTTGGTGCGCGTTACTTCCATGCGTCGCAGGATGAGTTTGTTAACCTGTTCCCCGGCGGTAGCCCGTTCAAGGATAAAACAGATACCTACGCCGCCTTTGGCGAATTGACCTGGGCCGTGTTGCCACATATCGATATTACCGCCGCCAGCCGAGTGGAGAGAGAGCACCGTCAACGTAAGGGCGGCAAGGCGCGTAAGGTCGATTTTGATCAAACCTGGGATGTGTTCCTGCCCAAGCTGGATGTTGCGTGGAAGCCTTCATCGCGGCAAACCTTTGGTGCCAAGGTGGCTCGCGGCTATAACGGCGGTGGCGCTGGGATGACGTTTTCAGCCCCCCTTATCAACTATACCTACGATCCTGAATATGTCTGGAACTATGAGTTGTATAGCCGCCATGGCATTGAAGATCTTAATCTCGAGGTGATCACCAACCTGTTTTATAACGACTATAAAGACATGCAGCTGCCGTATTATCTGGACTCCACTATGAGCTCAATGATGATCCGCAATGCAGATAAAGTCGAAACCTATGGTGCTGAACTTGGGGCTATCTGGAAACCGACGGGGAATTTTGAGTTGAATAGCTCAGTAGGGTTATTAAAAACAAAAATCAAGAAATTCTCTGACAGCAGAATCGATGGGCATGAATTACCGCGCGCTCCGGCAGTCACCGCCAATATGGGGGCGAAATATAATCTTATGCCGGGGTTGGAGTTAAGCGGTAATGTAACGCTTTCCGATACCTATTATTCCCAGTACGACAACGATCCACGCGGGAAAATCCCTTCCAGAGTGATTGCCAATATGCAGCTGGCTTATACCTTCAAGCAGGGGCGCGTCAGCGTGTTTGCGCAAAACCTGTTTGATTCTGATAAACGCGTCATGGTGATGAATAACGACGTTTCTACCGCGGTTATTCAGCGGCCACGGCTGGTTGGCGCCGTTGTCCAACTGGATTTCTAAGGCCATCTATCGTCAATGAAAGGCGCAGCAGGTTTTTGCCTGGGAGGGAAATGTGAACACGAGTTTTAGCGAATTCAGCGGTGAAGAAGAAGCTGCTAGCGAGTTTGAGCAGCAGGCCTGGTTCGAACACCAGCAACAGCTACATGGGGAAGGCCAACAGGTGTTGGCCTGGCAGTTAACCGGTGCCGTGGATTATGGCCGCTTGGTCAACGTACTGGAACAAACCCAGCGGCAATTGCCAGGTATCAACGCCCGTTACGTTTATGGTGAGCGCGGGCTGATGCGCAGTGACAATACGTGTTCACCGCCAGCGTTGACCATCCAGACGATCCGCCATCCCCAGGAAGCTATTGACACCCTGTTAAGCGCCAAAGCGATACCTTTTGACCTGGAACAGGCTCCACCACTGCGCTTTATGCTGTTTTCCGGCGACAGGGGGGGCATTCTGGGGATGGTAGTGCATCGCATTCTGTCGGCATCGCTGGATTGGCGAGATATACCGCAAAAGGTCAGTGCACTGTATCAGCAACAAGTTCTCTCGCACTCCTCTGAGCCATTCATTATGGAGCGCTTGCCCCTGCCAGATTGTGCCGCTCGGCAGACCTCGGTGGCCGTATTTCCGGGGGCAGTGGCTTCCTCTGTCACGCCGGGATCTGATGCGGCAATACGGCAACATATCCTGCAAGCCTTCCGCGAGGCGCTCGCCGTGCCCACGATGGGAGAAGATGATGATTTCTTCGATTGCGGCGGGCACTCGCTGATTGCCACCCGCATTATTGGCCGTTTGAAGAGCCAGCAGCATATTGAGATCAATATCAACGATCTCTTCAGCTATCCCAGCGCGGCTCAACTGGCGCGCTATGCCTACATAGTTAATAACGTGCCCGCTTCGCCGGGTAAGCAAGCGGAGAGTTTGGCATTGCTAAGTCCGCAGGCTCCTTTATCGCTGGCGCAACGGTCATTGTGGAAAATCTATCAGGCGCTAGGCTGCGGTGAGGCCTTCAATATTCCCTTTGCGCTGCGCTTTCTCGACCCGATTGATGAAGGGCTTTTCTTCCAGGCCTTCCAGGATATTTTGCTGCGTCATCCAGCTCTGCGCACCCTGTTTGTCGACATTTCCGGCGAGGTTTATCAGCAGATCGTTCCGCCGGAGATGCTGTCTCAATACGAATGGTTTTGGCATTCACAGTCTCAGGATGTGCCGCTGGATCAGGCGCTACAACGCGCAGCCAGCCACCACTTTGAGCTCGATGATGAGTTACCGGTACGCATCACATTCCTGCAGGATGAGGAAAATGGCCAACAGGTGGTGTCGCTATTGTTCCACCATATTGTATTGGACGAGTGGTCGGTGAATATCCTGATGGATGAATTGGCTTTGGCGATGGCAAGCCGTTTCGCCGGATCGGCACCGGAGTGGCAGCAGACACCCGCGCCGTTCCACGCGTTCGCAATCCAACAGCAACAGGCCGGGGTCAACGATCGACATCTGCGGTTCTGGCTGGAACGTTTGCACCATGCACCGTCTTCGGCATCGATTTTTGCCAGCGAAGCGCAACAGGCCGATGCGGCTTCTCACTCCGGCAACTGGGTTGAGTTCAAACTGGAACACGCCGTCACCACTGGGCTTTACCGCCTGGCGAAACAGCAGGGTGCCTCACTGTTTAACGTGGTATACAGCGGAATTGCTGCGGCACTCCATCTGCTTGGTGGCGCGAAAGATCTGGTCATTGGCACTTCGGCCTCTGGGCGTAACGACGCGCAATTTTTCGATACCATCGGTTACTTCACCACCGTTGTCGCTCATCGGATCGGTTTTGCCGATGGCACCACGCTGAACGGGCTGATCGATGACGTGAAACGGCAGATAAATGATTCGCTGCCTTTTAGCGACATCCCGATCGATCTGGTCGAAGAGAGGCTGTTTGGTGATTGCGCACCGCGCGACAGCCATATGTTTGAGGTCTTCATTCAGCTCCATGCCAAAAATAAGCTTAACGGGGTATTTAGCTTGGCCGACGGCCAGCAGATCCGCTTTCGCCAGATCGATCCCGAGAAAACGGAATCGGTGCTGGGGTTGCAGTTTGAGGTGATGGAAGAGCAAATCGACGGCGAGCCTTCGGTTCGCGTCATGTTGAGCTATCGCACCGATCGCTATTCATGCGAGCAGGTGCAGCAGATCGTCCAAACGACACGTCAGGTGTTTGCCGTTATGGCCGATTCCGTTGGTCAACCAGCGCTACGGCTTGATGCATTACGCCATAACAGGAGTGTGTTATGAAGCAGGAGCCGTTGACCGATATTCAGCGCATCTACCCGGCTAAAACCCTGGTAGAGCTGGTTTATAGCGCCTCACAGCAGGCGCTGTTTGTCAGCTCTCCCGATTGGGAGGATGAGCGGCAATCCCGTGTACTGCGGATAAATCCGCGAACCCTGGCCGTTGAGGAAGAGATCCCGTTGCAAGTCAAAGGGTTTGGCGTAGCGCTGGACGATCGCCGTGGGCATCTTTACCTCTCCCAGGGGTTTAACGGCACCGTCGCCGTGGTGGATATCGCCGCCAATCGGCCGATCGCCACCATTGCGCTGATGCAGGAGATTGCTTTCAAGCAACTGTATCAACGAGAAGGGATTGTCGGCGAGCGGCAGGCTTTTTTATTACGGGAATTGGAGCGCTTTGGCGTGAGTGAAGGTTTTCCATGGAAGCTGCGGGAGCTGGTTTTCGATCCACGTAGTGAGCGCCTGTTCTTGCCAGGGCTGGGGTTGGGTATCGATAGCGTGCTGTTGGTGGTGGATACCCGCAAGCGTCAACTGGAGACGATTATTCACGGTTTCGGCTATAACGTAGTGGGGATCACGCTGGATGAAACGGGGCGCCGTGTCTTTGTATCTAACATGCAGGGCCAGCTGTTTGTGGTTGATCCAGATAGCTTGACGATCGTTTCCCGATGGGAGATCGAAGCCGATCAACTGCTTAATATGGTCTATGACCCACAGCAAAACCGGATCTTCGGTGTCGATCAGGGCATTGACCGTAGCGATTGGCGTAACAATCATCTGGAACGTGAATATGTTGCCCGTAGCGCGGGTCATCAGGTCTTTGCTCTGAACGCCGATAATGGCGACGTTATCGCACGTATGGCAACGGATGAAGTGCCGATCGGCCTGGCATGGGATGGCGAGCGGCAAAGGCTGTACGTCGCCAATCGCAAAGGCATTCGCGTGGATATTGGCGAGGGCACGCTAACGGTATTTGATACTGCCCGCTATTGCCTGCTACAGACCATACCTATGGCTCCGCATCCCAATAGCCTGGCATTTGATGAGGATAAGCAGTGCCTGTTTATCACCGTCAAAAATGATGAAACCATGATTAAGGCTGGGCTGCCGGAATGCGTTGCCCGTATGCAATTAGGTGAAGGGACAAGGGAGGCAAAGTAAATTGCCAAGGCTCAAGCTGCACGGATTCAATAATCTGACCAAGAGTCTGAGTTTTTGTATCTATGATATTTGTTACGCCGAGACGGCAGAGGAGCGCGACGGCTATATCGCCTACATCGACGAGCAATATAATGCTAACCGTCTGACCGAGATCCTGGTTGAAACCTGTTCGCTGATTGGGGCCAACGTGTTGAGCGTTGCCCGCCAGGACTATGAGCCTCAGGGGGCTAGCGTGACTATTCTCGCCAGTGAGGAGCCGGTAAACCCAAATGGCGTCAAACCTCTCCAGCCAGAGTCCGTTGTGGCGCATTTGGACAAAAGCCATATCTGTGTTCACACCTACCCGGAAAGTCACCCTGGGTGTGGGGTTTGCACCTTTCGTGCCGATATCGACGTCTCGACCTGCGGGGTGATTTCGCCGCTGAAAGCCCTCAACCACCTGGTCCAGCAGTTGGAGTCAGATATTGTGACGATTGATTATCTGGTCAGAGGTTTTACCCGGGATGTGCATGGGGTGAAGCATTACATCGATCATGAGATCACGTCGATCCAAAACTTCATTTCGCCAGAGATACAGTCGTTATACCAGATGGTGGATGTGAACGTTTATCAGGAAAATATCTTCCATACCAAGATGTTGCTGAAAGCATTCGATTTGCATAATTACCTGTTCAGCACCAGGTTGCATACCCTCAGTGAGGCCAGGCAACAGGAGATCGGCAAGCTGTTATGTAAAGAGATGCAGGAGATTTACTCTGGACGAAATATGCCATAGACGGGGTGGGGTGGGGGTGATGCCTGCTACCGGACAATCGCAGGCATCAATTTGCTTGGTGCACTGAAGAAATCAGTCATAGCTGATATTAAACAATACCGCACTCTTCACTTTTCCGGGGGTTGCGCGCCCGGTTGCATAATACTCATAGCCGATATCACACTGGCTCCGGTGATCGGCAATAACGGCACAGCCAACGCGTGGGCCAGTGCGTAAATCCAGCGGCTTGTCATTCATCAGAAGCCTGATTTCGACGTTTTCGGCCTCGCCGTTCAGCGTATTGACCAGGTTGCCGGTATCCCGACTGACCGTCGGCCCATTTCCCAGCGTAATATAGGGCGTGTAACCATTGGTACAATGTACCCCACCGATATGGATACTGCCTAGCGAACGGCCATGAGTCATACCGGCTGCGCGTAGGCTCCCCGCAGAGACCTGCGGCATCATCCAGTCGTAGTCCTTATGTTGTTGCCCCTCGACGCTGTCAAAATAACAGGTCGCGAGCTTAATGGAGCCAGTGACGTTCAGTATGCCAGTAGAGGCGCCTTCAACGCTGGTGCCGCAGCAAATCAGCACCAGCAGAGACAGTATTCTCTGCGTATTCGTTATCTTCATTCACCGCTCCCGATCATTGATAGGTGATCATAAACTCTATTTGGGCATCAGCCCTGCCCGCCCGGATAGGGGTTGAGGTTTGTATATAAGTCGCCTTGACGCCCAGGCTGTAATCGCTGCCGCGGTCTTCAAGGAAGGTGATGTAATTTGCCAGATTGATGTTCTGGTTGAATTTGGCCCATTGGTAGTTGCCGTTTTCCTGCCTGAAGCTCAGTTGGACACCTATCCCTGAGGCTGCGTCACCGGCGGTGGTATTCAGTTTCGAGATCCCGCGTTCAGCATCAATAAATCCGTTGCGCGGCGTCAGCTTGAGGCTGATAACGTTGGGCTTGAAAACGCCGTAAGAGGTTGAACCATAGAAGGCAGGGCAACCCGACAGCACAATCTGGGTCTCGGCGCTGCCTGCCGTGCTGCCGATACCGTTGAACTCATCAAGATAGTGCTCCCCGAGCGGCAGGTAATAATTGTTACCAACGTTGCAGGTCGCCGGGATCGCCGTCAGGTTGCCCACTATCCTCGCTTGTTGATAGACAAAACTTTCACCATTGCCATCGAATGAGGTTTTGAACCTGGGGAGATCGCTGCTGCTAATCGTTCCGCTGCCGATATTGGCGGCTATTTTAATCATTGCAATATTAAAACTGACTGCGGCATCGTCCTGACCGGTAAAGTTGAAAACGCTGTCGCGGCTGGGTGAAAAGAAGGCAGTAAGCCTACCTGGGAGCTGAAGATGGGAGCCGCTGTTACCATCTGGGGTACCTTGCCACAGGGCTACCCCGACGCCAGAAATATTGGTATTGAACACGGTGGGAAACGTTGCGTCACGGTAGCTGGATTGGCCATGGGGAGCACTGATGACGGTGTTAACCAGGTCATAAACCCCCGCGCGGCACAGCAGACTGGCGCCGTTGCCATTGGTCTGGATACGTTGGGAATAGATCACACTGCCGATGGGAAGATCCTCTCCCACGGTAACATAGCCGCCGATGGTCAATCGGGTATCAAGCGGAGCTTTGACTGCGGAGGAACTATCCCAATCACAACCCGCACTTGCTGCGAGCGCATTCTGTGCATACAGGCCGCCGCAGAGCATCAGTGATATCGCCGTTGCTGAGGCGAATATTCTTTTCATGTTGTTCCTCATTTCGTGTGGGCACTTCGTCATTGGCAGATGCCTTGAATCAACTGCCTGCCCTCTTCAGCGGTGCCTGGCTGTAGCGAATAATGGATACTGCAATGCTCTGCCTGACTATCCCCCCATCTCACTTGCAACACGCCTTTCAGGTCGAGATCGCGTGCCACCACCAGGCTGGCTTGGCCGACAACCCCTACGGCGTTGTTTCGCGCATCATAGACGTTGGCAGCGAAGGGCAGTGGGCTACCGTCCGGTCGCTTGGCTCTGATGTAGGTCACCTTGCCGCGTTTGGTTTCATAATCAAGCAGGACCAATGCACCAGCGCGGGGAGCGGTGGTATTGCGGGTAGACAGCAACTCCACGTCCTGTGAACTGCCCTTGGGGTCGATATCGATCTGATTGAGATAGTAGGGCCGCAGGTAAGGGACGATGGCATAACCAAAACGGTCGATCTGAACGCCGGGAGCGCTGGTGACGAGAGCGCCTTCAGCACCAGGTGCCCTTACCAGACCACCCGTTTCGCCAAGTGATTGCCCTAAAGTGATACCACCACGGTGGGCCACCAGAGCACCATCCATGCTTGCTGAAACCTGCCGGTTTCCCTGCCCATAGCTATAGTTTGCGCCCATACGGGCAAGGGATGAGCGGTAGCCAACGCCACCGTTGAAAAAGTTGCTATTGCCTTCAGTATTACGGCTGGTGCTGATGACATAATTAAACTGATTCTGTTCACCCGCATTGCCCGACAGGCCAATCAGGCCAGTGCTCCCCTTGTCGTCGGTAGTACCGGTAGCATTGAGCGTTGGTGCATGGAGGCTCGAGCCTAGCGGTAACGAGAGCGTCAACGCATATTGGGTTTCCCGCCGATTTGCCGTTGTCTCTTCTGTATTTCCTGTGAGTTGACCGCTCAGCGTTCGGTTGACCGAAAGGGTATAGCTAAGATTGCGCCAGAAGTTGCTATAGCCTAGCTGCAGGCCCTGTTGCGAACTGCTCTGGTTCCAATAAGTGGTATGATTGCCGACGGCATACAGGTTTCCCCAACCTTCTCCCAGCGGCTGGTTGACCGAAAGCGTAAACAGGCTACGTTGACGGCCATAGGCATCGATATTTCCATTACGCAGGGCCAGATCGCGCAGTTGGACGGCGTCATTTAAGCTCAGGAAACCGTCGGTTGAGTAACGATAAGCGGCCACGGAGAAGCTGGTTTGTGTTTCTGGATACATCTGGCTGAAGCCGATTCGATAGCTTTGCCCTGAACGCGGATGCTGGTCGGGCAAACGGGTTTTCGCCTGGGTGACATCCAATGAGAGGGCGCCGATGAACGTATTCATGGCACCACCCAATAAGGCCGAAAGGTACCCTTTGCTGGCGGTGGCACCGGTGTAGCCGGTAATGAAATTACTCAGGCCCAACTGGTAGGTCAGGCTGCCAAATTCAGGCTTGTGTGCCAACCCATCATTATTCACTTTACCCGCAGCCACTTCGTAGCGGCTTATCCCTGGCCGCAACATTTGAGTCACTGAAGCATATGGAACAGTGAAGGATCTGACTTGGCCATTAGCTTCTTCTACTTGTACGGTCAACTCCCCTCCATAGCTGGTGGGGTAGAGATCGTTGATCTCGAAAGGTCCCGGAGATACCGTAGTGGTATAGAGTGTGTAACCATTCTGAGTAATGATCACTCTGGCATTGGTATTGGCTATGCCCCGTACTACGGGGGCGTAGCCACGTAGGGCGTCAGGTAGCATGCGATCATCAGAATAAAGTCTGGCCCCTCGGAAACGTACGCCGTCAAACAGTTCGCCACTGGTAAAGGCGTCACCCAGGATCAATTGAGATTGCAGCGCGGTGACATCGCGGCTGATATAGGACGATGTGCTTTTGTAATCCCCGCCACTCTCTCCCGAGGACCAATTGAGGCTGCCGTTATTTCGCACGCGCCAAGGGCCGAAGTTCAGGCCGTTACGCAGCCCGAGATAGCCGTAGGTGTTGCTGTTTTCCCGCTGTCTTGACTGATAAACGTTGGCGTTGTAGTTCACTATCAAGGCGGTTAAGCCATCCTCCCACAGCTCGGGATTGACATAGCCACGCGTTGTCCTGTTGAGCAGCAACTGCGGTATCGTCAGCGTCAACTTTTGCTCGCCGACATCAAAGCTGACGGTGGCCCCGGGCAGGAGTTCACTGAGTGAACCGCAATAGCCCGCTTGCACTAATGGCGCCAATTGCACGGCAGGGATCTGGGCCAACAGTTTCTCTGCGCTCAAATTGAGCAACGAGAAGAAACTGCCCGGATAGCAGGGAAGGGTTTGCAGGTTATTGCCCGGCTGGGCCTTAAACTGGATTTTTTCATTGCCGATCCGCTGGCCGTTAAGTTCGATCGCCACGGTGTAGATACCTGGAACAACGACGTTACTGCGGCTGAATTGGGCCGGATCGAATGTTCCGACCTTACCGCCAGGGAAAAAACTGGGATCGAATGTCACTTCTTCGGGCGAGTCTGCCGCATAGCTGGAAGTCGCTGAAACCATGGCACATGAAAGAAACCACGTCAGCGCGGTTTTTATTGTCGGTTTACACCTAGTCATAGCATCCTTGATGACTCAGATAAGCCAATACTTCTGAAAAAGGGTTATGTCAGCGGCCTAACGGGTATATTTTTTCAATAAAAGCCCCATAGTCATTAATCGCCTTGGTGATTACGCTATTTGGCGGCACCGCAATAACCTTGTTATCGCGTTTTAGTTGAAAGGTTTGCTCAGAGAAGGGGGCGATCATGCCGCCATCAGTGCCAGCTACCGAGGCGGTGCCGTAGCCAGATACCTGCACGGAGGCATAGCTGATATGGTATGGCGTGGGGTTTTTAGCGAGCAGTTTTTCCCCTTGCCGTTGCCAACTCACCTTATCCATGGTTTCCAGTGATAGCCCTGGCAACGTTGAGGGGCGGTAAAATACCTTCAGGCGATTGCGATAGGCGATGGAGAGGTAATTCTGATCTCCTTTCGACTGGGGAGGGACTTCAAGCACGTTGATCCAATATAGCGTCTCGCGGTCGGTGGCGTGGCTTACCAACGGTGTTGCGGTAATACGTAAGGTTTGCGCCTTGGCGGGTTCAACTCGTGAAACCGGTGGCATGATTATAAAGGGGACATTGCTGTCCTCAGGCGCTGAATTCGCATCGCCTGCATCAATCCAGGATTGCACCAATAGTGGAAAACGGCTTTTATTTTCCAGTTTCAGCGAGACTTCTTTGGCATCACTTGGGTAGATCACGCGCGTACCAGATATGACAATACCGGCATACAAAGAGGAGGAAAAAAATCCGCTTAACAGCAGCGATAGCAGTGGCCAATATTTTTTAATCAAGCGCATAACAATCTCGTCAGTATAGACGTGGCAAATATGGCCCTGTGGTAACAGGGCCATAATCTATTCAGTCAGGTTTTATTGATAAACGATGCTGTATTTAACCGTTGAGGCAACTTGGCCCGGACCCGCCGCGCCACCTACAGCAACATACTGGCCAAAGTAGGTATATTCGGCAGTTTGATTGACGATGGTTTTCGGCGCATGGTTGTTATTGCCGGATACCAGGTTGATCGGGCTGTTGGTTTCGCCATTCAGGATTTGTACCTGAACATTTAACGCAGGATTGGTTGCTGAAGTATTTTTCAACCAACCGGTCGCATTATCGATAGCCGGGCTAGTTGGTTCAAAATACACTGAAGCAATCTTACCGTTGGTGCAGTTTAAATCAGAAGGGCCACCCAGTCTGATGGTAAATGGCGCAGGCTTTGCCGTGGCACCGGCAAAGCTTAACTCACTGGCACTGACCGTCTCTAAAGGCACGTTCAGATCAACAGCACCATTTGGCGTCTGGTCGTTGATCAGGCAAGTTGCGTCAGTGACTTCGCCGGTGAAATTAATGTTACCACCCGCTACGGTGATGGCAGCGGAAGCCGGAAGCGCAGCAAAGCCGCCGATAGCCAGTGAGAGAGCCATGACTAATGTGGTTTTTTTCATTGCATATGATCCTTGTTAATTATCCTTAAAATACTCTGAGTGTGACATGGAGTGACATCAGAGCCGTCATTTCACTATGGCAGTGAAAATGCTGTTCCCTTTTTTTGGCGATAAGCAATCAAATCATATTTTTTTTATATACAGCGGAGTTACAGAGGCTCCACGTAAGGTATATCCTTTTCCTCGCGAGCTTTTAATAAAATCATCAGCGATACCAATTTTACTTAGCCTTGCTTTTAGCTCGGAAATTACTTGGGTCAATCTGGTGGTTGAGGAGGAGAGGTTATGATTCTCCCAAACCTGTACCAGTAATTCCTGGTTGGAAACATAGCCACAGCTTGCGTGTGCCAATAGATACGTCAGCAACCGCAGCATCGTTTCACGCAGCTTTAGATAGTTGGTAAATCGTTCCTCACCCTGATAGTGATACTCTATCGTATTATAGAGTTTGATTACCGAACCCGATTTGATATCTACCTGATACTCATCATTGATAATATAGCCAAAAAGCAATAACCCACTCTCGCCCGCCTTGGTGATGGGGGCTGCTACATATTTAAATTGACTCGTATCATCCATTATCAACTCCGCCGCATCCGCTGCTAAAACTGTCTGGCTCCGACCTCATAAATTGGAACTGTCATTTCCACACATTGGCTTTATATATTATTGCCTGAAGAGTTAATGTCAATTCATAAAAATAAAAAAATAACCAGAATAAAAAGAATTTAAGTCTTATTGCTGCCTGATTTTTGGTGTTTTTGTTTGTTTTTATCGGATGATTGGCTGGTTTTTGATGTTTAATATCATTACTGTAGGAAATTTAATGCATAAGCATAATGTGCTGTTTTGGGGGCTTTATCGCCTATGGTTTTTGTTTTTTCTTTTAAAAAAACGCGTGAGTGAAGTTAAGGTTGAAATAATCAGTTATCTGACAGATTTGTATTCAGAGGAATCCTAATGACTTTTTATCTTATATTTTATTTTCGCCATTCGCAAGTGGGATGAATCGCAATAATAACAGGTATGTATAGATGTTAAACATATCTATGCTTTTTTATTTATGATTTTAGTCTTGGTGGGGCACGCATTCCTTGTGCGGATGATAAGCAGGCCGAATAGATTAATTCGGCCTGGTGATATCAGAGATGTCTCAGAACAGGACTGAGTAGTTCAAACCAAAGGTGCGGCCACGGCCTTTATAGCTGTACAACTCCGGCGCGCCGTAGGTTGGGCTATACAGGATTGGCGCACGTTGGCCCCACACGGTGGTGTAGTCTTTGTCCAACAGGTTCTCTACGCTGAAGCTGACCTTGCCTACCGGCAGGGCATAGCTGCTGAGGACGTCAATGGTGTTATAGCCGTCGAGCTTGCGGCCCTGGCTGTCGGAAACGTCGAAGGTTTGCTGCGACTGCACGCGCACCGTCCAGTCACCCGGTGCCCAGTTGACGTAGGCGGTGGCTTTCGACGGGCTGGCGGTGTCGACGGTCAACTTCTCCCATTTACCATCGGTCTTGGTTTCCGACTTGATCAGGTTGAAGGTGGCACCGGTGCTCCATTCGCTGTCATCAAAGAAGTAATCCACCGCGCCTTCCATACCATAAATCCGACGTTTGTCAGCGTTCATGTTGATGGTCATATCGGTTTTGTTGATGGTGATGGTCTTGTCTGACAGGGAATAGTAGGCCGCAACCTGGGTACGCAGATTGTCGCCATTGTAGCGCCAGCCCAGCTCGTAGGAGTCGACCTTGATGCCGTCCAGCTTGGAGTCATTGACGTTGACGCTTTTTTGCAGCTGATAGTGGCCGTTCACCAGCTTATAGGTGCCGGAGCCGTAGTACTTGGCCAGATCCGGGATCTCAAACCCTTGTGAGAAGTTGAACCAGGTCTGCTGGCGTTCTGTCAGATGGGCCAGCAAACCGGCGTTGAACAACGCGTTGTTGTAGTCGGTTTTACCACCGGGCACGGCATCGGCAGAGGTCGCCAGGCCGTTGGCGATCCCTTGTTGCTGTGCGTAGCCAACGAAATCATCCACCTTGTTTTCGGTGTACTGGTAGCGCACGCCGCCGCTCAGGGTAAACATCGGATCGATGTCGTAGCTGGCCTGCATGAACGGTGCCAGGTTAGTGGTGGTATAGCTCGGGTAGCGGCCGACGTTGTAGGCATTTTGCAGCGTCATCCCGCCAGACTGCTGGGCCTTCGCCAGATTGAAGAACTGCTGGTTGGCATTGAAGCTTTCATGGTCGGCATCGAAGCCGTAGGTCAACGTAAGGCTGTCGATCGGCTTGCTGTTCAGGGTCAGCTTGCCGCCGTAGAAATCGGTTTTCTGTTGCGAAGCGCCGATGCTGGTTACCTTGCCGCCGCTCAGGGTAGGGAACGGATAGAAGGTCAGCGACTCATCACGATAATACACCTGCGCCACCAGATCCTGGCCCCAGAAATCGGTGTTGGAGTATTGCAGGTTGATCAGATGGCGCTCGGTGCCTGGAATACGATCCGAATCCAGATTACCGCTGTTGTAGGCCTGCCCGCTGCCGGTCACCGCCGAGAAGTTTTGCCCCAGATACAGGCCGTGCTTACCGTCTGACTCGCTGTTGAAATATTGCGTGGTCAGTTGCAACTGCTGGTGATCGTCGATATTGATGGTGCCGGTGCCCATCAGGTCGATACGATCGGAGTATTGCAGGCCGGTTTGGGTGTTGTCGATCAGCACCTCGTCGCCTTTGCCGTCATACCAGCCGCCGTAACGCTGATAGGAAACCGACAGGCGGCCGGAAGCCTTATCGGTGCCACCGCTGACCGCTGCCGACACGTTTTCATCGTGATCGCTGCTGCTGTTAAAGCCGGTTTTACCGCCAAGCTGGAGCTCAACCTGTTTTTCTTCCTGGCCCTTCTTGGTCACGATGTTAACCAGGCCACCGGTGCTGCCGCCGCCGTACAGCGAGGTAGCCCCGGAAATCACTTCAATATGGGCAATGTTGAACGGATCGATTGAATCGAGCTGGCGGCTGTCACTGCGCGATGAGTTCAGGCGCACACCGTCGATCATCACCATCATCGAACGGCCGCGCAGGTTCATGCCGTAGTTGGTACGGCCCTGACTGCTGACGTCCATGCCCGGGATCAGCTGCGACAGCACATCCTTGATCTCTTTACCGCCCTGCACCTGTTGCTCAATTTCCTGGCCTTCGATCACCCAGGTGGTCTGGGCCATTTCCGCTACGCTGCGGTGAGAACGGCTGGCGGAAACCACCAGTTGGTCATCATTTTTTTGTTCTTCTGCCCAGGCCGTTGGTGCGAGCATTGCCAACAGGCAAGGGTTTAGTACCCAGAGGTGTCTGCGTTTCATTGTTGTTCAAACGTTTCCATGGTTAGTTAAAGTTAAAGATGGCGTCGTGTGCAGTTTGGGCGGTGACCGCTGCCTGCTGGCTACGCCATTGGATCACAGCCGGGGTGGACGTTAAGTCGAACCAATCGCGTCCTAATGCCCGGTTGAGAATACGGGCCGAACGCCAGGCCATCAGGCTGAGCTGGGGTTCGGCAATGCCATGACTGTGCATGCCGGCATTAACGGCAAACAGACAGTTTTCGCTCGGCCCCTGCCATTCCAGGGTGAAATCCGGCGTGATGCGATACTCATCGTTCGCCGTGGTCAGCAGGCGATTGGCCAGCGGTGTGAGAAACGCCGGGCGGTCTTGCTGATAGCCGGTGGCGAAGATCACCACGTCGCAGTCGAAGGTTTCCTTGCCCTGATCGAGATGGTGATGGGTGACCAGCTGATAGCCATTGCCGGATGCGTGCATCGCGGCCAATGAACGGCTAGGCAGCAGGTGGGCCCAAGGCTTTTCTCGTAATACTTCAAAGCGGTGATACATCGCCTGGTAAATCGCCAGCAGCGATCCGCTAGTGATGCCGTCCGACGTCATTTTCTGCTCGGTCAGCATGCGCTGCTTGGCGCTGTCGCTCAGGGTGTAGAAGCTTTCTACATATTCCGGCGTGAAGTACTCATTAGCGAAGGCGGCTTCGTCCAGCGCGTTGTAATTGTTGCGGCGTGAGATCCAGTTCAACTGCTTGGGCTGGCCCCATTCGGCGCGGAAAATATTCAAAAACAGATCGGCACCGCTTTGGCCGCCGCCGATCACGGTGACGCGTTTGCCGCTAAGATCCGGGTTACGCAGGCTCATTTCGCTGGCATGGAAGCAGCGATCGTTTTGCTCGCTGACGCAGTCTGGCAGTTTGGGGCGTTTACCGATGCCTAGGCAGATATGGCGGGCACGGTAGATATCGCGCTGGGTGGTGACAACAAATTGGCGTTGCTGGTCGTCAAAATCCACGCTGCGGATGTCTTGGCTGAACTCGAGCGTCTCCAGCCCGTTAGCCGCCCAGTCGAGATAGTCGGCGAACTCTTCGCGGGAGACCGTACGCTGCTCGGTGGTCAGGAAGCGGTAGAACTTCTTCCTTTTCACCAGGTAGTTGAGAAAGCTGTACGGGTTGGTCGGTGAAACCGCGCTGACCAGATCCTTGAGGAAACTGGTTTGCATATGGCAGTCCGGCACCATCATGCCGGGGTGCCAGGAGAAGTGCGGTTTACGTTCGAAGAACTTGCTGTTAAAGCCGGTAACCTCACTGCCGAGTGCGGCAATGCTCAGATTGAATGGGCCGACGCCGATGCCGATGAAATCCAGAGGCTGATTCATTGGGCAAACTCCTTGGAGACCAAATAAAGAGGGTTATCCAGATCTTGCAGATAGTTCGGCAACATGCGGCTGCCGCCATCCTGCTCTGAATAGGTGAGTTTCACCGGGTTGAGTACCACGCGAATAATCTGCGGCTTGAAAAGGTCGAACAGGGCAAAGCGGTCGGCCAACTGCGGATGCTGCGCCATATAGCGCTCCAGCACCTGTGCCAGCACTTGATAGAAACGCGGTTCGCTTATGCCGCAGCCGCTCATCAGCGGCGAAATAAAGCGCAAAACGGTGACGAAATGCCCGGTTTGCAGGTCATGGATCAGATAGTCGGCAGGCAGGCGCACCGTTACGTCTTTTACCACCTGTGGCAGTGAAGCGGCCTGTGGGAAGTCCTGATCTACCAGGCGCATATCGCCCTGGAAATCTTTTAGCAGTACCCGCTGCGGTACATGGTCTTTCATCACTAGTGTGATGTTCTGGCCGTGGGCGATCAGCGCCACCCCGTAGCAGCACATCAGGTGGTACATCGGCAGCACCACCGCCTGGAACATCTGCGCCAGCCACGCCTCTGCGCTCAGGCCGGAACGGGCAATGTAGGCAGCGATCAGCGGCTCACCCTGATTGTCGGTTTCCATCAGCGTAGCCATCAGGATCGCCTGCTCGCCCGGTTGCAGATAACAGGACGGGTTTTCACGCCAGATCACCCCGAGCATTTCCTGATAACGATAGGGGGCCTTGGACAGTGCGCCGTAGGTTGGGTGGGCCAGATAGCCCGCCGCCGGTTCACCCAGGATCTGGGCGCCGCTGGCCTGCAAGGTGCTGTCACTGGCGAAAATCTGCTGTAACCAGCGTGAAGCCGCAGGCCCGGCGCTGATGTACTTGCCCGGAATGCCGCGATAGCAGGAGGTGTTGTAAATGGTCAGCGGCAGCTTGATATCGAAGGGCACCCGGCGGCTGGTATTGGTCAAAGTGCGCAGGGACTGCTGAGCCAGATAGCGATCGCCAAACTCACCCAGCTCGACCAGTTCACCGCTGGCCAGTTGTGGCAGGAAATGCAGAGCGATTTTTTGCTGCCATTGCCATGGATGCAACGGCACTGGCAGCCAATCGTTATTCAACTTCAGGTCGTGCCAGCGGCGGTCAAAGCGCTGGCGCTCCCCGCTGTCCATCGCGCTGTTGAGCAAGTTTTCTAGCGGGAAGTCCTCGTCAATGCACCAGACAAAGCTGCTGCGTTTGGCGGCCACCCAGTGCAGCTGGAACTGGCCCTGATATTCTGGCGCATACTGTTGCAACGCCGTCAGCCCCCAGCCACGACGCCCCTTGTTGAAGACGAACTTCGGGTGACCTGCCAGCAGGCATTGCAGCGCGTCGGCATCCAGCGCAATCAGATCGTTGGCACTCATCCCGTGGCGAGCGGTGAGTAACTGCATGTCACCGCGTAACGTGGCATACAGATCTTCCAAATGTTCGGCGATCTGCGCATCGTCCATCTTCAGCACCTGCGCCAGTTGCCGCAGCGTTTGATCGGCGGCCAGCGGCAGGCCATCGCAGCTCAGGCTGTTGGCGTCGATGTGCAACCAACCCCAGATCCCGCGTTTGGCGCTGAAGCGGTAGGTAGCATCACCTAGCGCAATCTGCCATTGCCCGTCGTGCTCCTCGGCCTGCAAAGTGCGCTCATACTCCAGTTCCGCCAGGATCTTGGCGATCATCTGCAGGTTAACGCGTTGCCAATCGGCGTAATCGTGGCGGCTCATATCTGTCCCTCGCGGAAGAAGTTATCACGCTGGTTCATGATCAGCCGTGAACGCTTATGGGGGAAATCAAACTCTTTCAGCGTGTGGTAGCCAGCGGTGGGCAGATGGCGGAACAGCCGCTGATTGTCCGCGCGTGGCTCGGCCACGACGCGAGTGGTGCGAGGTTCATCCAGGTATAAATAGTGGGTCAGGCCACGTAGCCAACTGCGGATGTACTGTGCGCCACGCCAGTCTTCTTCACCGACCAGCATGTGCAGGCCGCGATCGAACGGCTGCCAGCGATAGTGGCGGCCAATGCGATCTTCGGGTGCCCAGTAAACTTCGAAATAGCCAAACGGCTGGTCGTCAAAGCAGCCCAGCAACGGGTAGCAATAGCTGGAATCCAGCTGGCGCTGTAAATAGGCGGCCTGGACCTCGAGTGGGCCGCTCATTTCCCAGAAGGCGTCAACGCGGGGGGAGTTCATCCAACGGGTGAACTGCTCGGCGTCGCGCTCCACTTCGGGCAAACGGAAGCTCAAGCTACGTTTGATTTGCGGATCGTAGCGGCGATACACCTCACCGCTGGGCCGTGCAGGGCGCTGCGGAAACCACAGCTCGCGCTCGGCATCGTATTGCATTTGGCCGCCAGCGGTATGGCGTTCGGCGATCAGCCACAGCGGCAGTTGGTAGAAGGTTTCACGGGCCAGGTAATCACCACAGGCCTGGGAGAACAGTGCCAGAGCCTGTGGCTCCTCACGCCATTCGGCATAGGGCAGGGCAATGCCGCTTAGCTGTGGAGCCGCGATCAGCAACTGATCCAACGCCTGAATCAGCCAGCCTGCTGGCAGTGAGCCTGGATAATGCAACGTAGCGCTGCCGTCCAATCCCAGGCTAAGGGACAGGTTTTTCCCCAGCAGTTCGCAGCGGAATCCGCTGGTGGCGTGGACAATCTTGGCAACGGGCATCATTGAGCGGCCTCCACGCGCAGCGGATTGGTGAAGTCAAAGTAGATCACCGCCGGATCGACAATGGTGTTCTCATTGTGATCGTGCAAATAGCAGAAGAAGTTGCCCTTGCAGTTCCAATGTTGGCTGTCGAGGACATAGTCCAGGCAACGGGTATTTTTCGCCGTGTTACGCAGCGTGGTTAACGCATCCCGTACTCGTCTCATCAGGCTCTCTTCACTGTCGAACCCTGCTGCTGCCATAGCGGCGGTAACGGCCAACGTCGAATTCACCAGCAGGTAGTAGGGGAAGTAGCGTAACAACTGCTGCTCGCTAAAGCGGTTCTCCGCTTCGGCTTCGCCGATTTCATCCAGCCAAGGCGTGGCATCGCGGGTAAAGCCGCTGCCCTGGCAATCGCGGTACAGCATGCCCACCGGCAAGTCCTGCTGCATTTCCACCAGAATGTTTTGCTGATGGGCCAGCAGTACCAGGCCGTAGTCGGCTTCGGCGCTGAACAGCGGTAGCAGCACCTGCTGGCAGTAAGCGTCCAGCCAGCAATGGGCGGCCTGCTGCAATGGCAAGTGCAGGCGGGCAGCCAGGCGGCGCACTGCCGCAGCTAACAGGCTATCGCCACCGTCTGGCGCTGCTTGCGTCAAGGTGACCAACACGTTGGTTTGATTCTGTGCCTGGCCGAACAGCAGGTTATCGCGCAGCGCCATCAGGCTCTCTTCCTGGATTGTGCCGTCTGCGGAGCGTAACCCGGCCCAGCCATCTTCCTGCATCACGCGCATCGTTGGATAACGAGCTTGCAGCTCCTGCCAGCGGGGGGTCTTTGCCAGACGTGCGAGACGCATGCCGCGTTTCACTTCTTTGACCGACAGGGTACGCACCGAGTTGGTTAGCCGTACGCTGAGGGAAAACTTGATCATGTCGCGGCTGCCCGCGTGATATAGCGAACGTGAAGAGCTGGTTGGCAACCAACGCTCACCGGCCTCACCCAGATCGCACAGCTTGTGCTGCTCGACCAACTCGCGGCACCAGCTTTGTGCCAGCAGATAATCGGCCTGCCATGGATGCATCGGCAGCAGCCAGACGTCATCGGTAAAATGGCCTAGCAACTGTGGTGCGCTTTCTGCGGCGAAGCGTTGCAGGCGCTGCTGTAACGTCAGATCCAGGCTGTCGCCACACAGGTGGCGCTTTTCTACCGCAAACCAGCGCAGGGGGAAGCTGCCAGCAAAATCTGGCAGATAGCGCTGTGCCTGCTGATGATCAAAGGGCTCATGGGATTTCGGAGCCGGGTGGAAGGCATGGCCAGCTAATAACCCCTGTTCCGCCTGGGCAAAATTCAGCGGCTGGTCACGTAGCTTTGGCCAGTCCAGCCGGATGGCGATCGCCAGTTGGGTATTGTCATGACTTTCCAGCACTCGCTGGAGAAAGCGTGCCAAAACCTCCTCACTCAGTTGGCCTTTTATCGCCGGTTTGGCCAGCAACAGCGTAACCAAACGCTCAAAACTCAGCGCTTCACCGTTGCCATTCAGGCAGGCGGGGAACTGATATTGATGATGTTGGGTTGGCGAGATATGCCGTAATGGAATGCGTATAAACTGGCTATCCGAAAGTGGGAGATGTAGCTGAGGAGGTTGGCTATTGGTTGCCGGCACGATGTGCCAGTCCCGAGTTTCACGCATTAGCGCGTTGAGGAAACATTGCGCAGCCACATCGGTTGCTGCGCTTGCTAACTGGATGGTCATGACCCTTGTCACTCTGGAGCGATTGAGAATGATTCTTATATCAATAGTTCTTATTATTATCAATCACTGCATGATACAATTTTTTGATTAATTACACACAAAAACATCATTTTCTTAACGGTTATTTCACTTGATGCGCTTATTTTCGGGTTCAAAAATCGTTGCAATTGGTAATGATTCTCCTTCAAACTGGCCGCTGGCGTTTTGTGCCGGGCTATTGGGCATTGGGCAAAATGGCTTGCTGGTTGCATTACCCGTGTTGGTCAGCCTGACTCAACTTTCGTTGTCGGTGTGGGCGGGGTTGCTAACGCTGGGATCGATGCTGTTTCTTGTCGGTTCTCCGTGGTGGGGGCGGCAGGCAGAAATTCGCGGCTGTAAATACGTGGTGGTTATGGCCCTGGCGGGTTACCTGCTCAGCTTTGCGTTATTGGCCTTGGCCGTGTGGGGGCTGGCTGCTGGCTGGCTGCCTGAAATGGCTGGGTTGGGCGGATTGATTGTGGCGCGCATTATCTATGGCCTGACAGTATCAGGCATGGTGCCCGCCAGCCAGACTTGGGCGCTGCAACGTGCTGGGTATGAACAACGTATGGCGGCGTTGGCCACTATCAGCTCTGGCCTGAGCTGTGGCCGGTTGCTTGGCCCGCTGTGCGCAGCCGTGGCGCTGTCTTTGCATCCGATGGCTCCGCTATGGCTGATGGCGATTGCGCCGCTGATCGCGTTACTGGTGATCTGCCGCCAGCATAACGACCCGCCACTGCCAGCGGTGGCGCATCAGCAAAACCGCCTGCGGCTGACGATGATGCCCTATTTATTTTGTGCGTTGCTGCTGGCGGGCTGCGTCAGCCTGATGCAGTTGGGCTTGGCTCCGCATTTGCAGCAGTTGTTCAGCCATTCGGCGACGACCGTTAGCCACCATGTGGCGGTATTGCTCAGCGTAGCGGCAGGTTGCACGCTGTTGGCACAGTTTCTGGTGGTGCGGCCACAGCGTCTCACTCCGCCGCAGCTGCTGATGGTTGCCGCTTTGTTGATGATCGCTGGCTTGGGGCTGATGTGTACCGCTCCGCTGGTGCTGTTTTATCTCGGCTGTGCGCTGGCTTCGTTTGGGGCCGCGATGGCGACGCCGGGCTATCAACTGATGCTGAACGATAAGTTATCTACCGGCAAAGGGGCGGGAGCGATCGCCACTAGCCATACACTGGGCTACGGCGCGAGCGCGCTGATGGTGCCGGTGGTGAGTAAATTTTACGGTGAGTCGCAGTTGGTGGCGGCGGCACTGGTAGCCGCCGTCCTGTTGGGCGGCATTAGCAGCTGGCTATGGTGCCAGCATCGAATGGCAGACATTGCGCGGGAGAGTCAGTGATATGTCCGCAAGCTATCGCATCTTTGATCTTACCTTGAAGCACAAGGAAAATGTTTCCCCCTCGCTGCTGCGCTGCGTGTTTACCGGCCCAGAGGTACAGCGCATGAAGCTGGAAGCCCCGGATCAACGGATCAAGCTGTTGTTCCCGGTAGCGGAAGGGCAAAGCTCGCAGTTGGCGAATAGCGACGATTGGTATCGTAACTACATGGCGATACCGAAAGAGCAACGGCCCGTGATGCGTACCTACACGTTGCGGGCACTGCGCGCTGCTGAGAATGAAATGGACGTGGAGTTTGTGCTCCATGGCATTAATGGCCCGGCCTCTGCCTGGGCAACGCATGCCGTTGCGGGAGATAAACTCCAGGTTGTAGCGCCAAATGCCGATTTTGCTGAGGATAGCGGCGGCTATGAGTGGGCCCCGCCAGCGCAAACCCGGCATGCGTTGCTGATCGCCGATGAAACGGCACTGCCAGCGGCGATGGGTATCCTCGAACAGTTGGCGCAGCAGGCTAACCCACCGCGTGTGCAGGCTTTCTTCGAAGTGCCGGTAGCGGGGGACTGCCTCGATATGGCGCACTTTCCGTTTGCCGAGGTTTACTGGCTGCCACGGGACGTTGGACACCAGCAACTGCATGGCACATTGCTGGTGGAGGCGGTGCGTCAGCGGGTTAATATTCCTTCCTCGGCGCGGGCTGAAGCGCAGTCTCTGGCAGAAAACAGTCTGGGTGGGGATTTGCTGTGGGAGCGTGCCGAAGGGGCTAAGACCTTTTACGCCTGGGTGGCTGCGGAGTCATCGGTGGTGAAAACGTTGCGCCGTTACCTGATTGGCGAACGCGATCTGGACCGTTCCACGGTGAACTTTATGGCGTACTGGTGTTAAGTTTCTGGGCCTACTAAATTGCTGTGTCTAATAGCGCTTCAGGTGGAAGTTATGCAGATCAATTTCAACTCTGGCGGCCGCTTTGGCTGCTGTGCTATGTTCCGCTGAAACAAAAGTTACAGCGGGAGTAGCGATGAAACAGATTGATGAACGCCTGCGCAGCGAATACCCGCAATTGGCCCCTCAAGAGCAGCGGGTAGCCGACTTTATCTTCGATCACTTTGACGACCTGATTAGCTATAACAGCACCGAGTTGGCGCGCCTAAGTGGAGTGTCCAAGGCCACGGTCAGCCGTCTGTTCAAGCGGCTGGGCTATGCCAGCTATCGCGCAATGCGTGACGAGCTGCGTACCCTACGCCAAAGCGGTATGCCATTGACCGACAGCCGTGACGCGGTGCAGGGCAACACCTTACTAGCTCGCCATTACCAGCAGGAAATGGCCAATCTGACGCATTGGGTAAAGCAGATTGATGCGGAACAGTTTGGTGCGGTGATCGCGGCCATGGGGAAATCCCGGCGGCTGCTACTGTTGGGGATGCGCAATAGCTATCCCGTCGCGATGCATTTGCGCCAGCAACTGATGCAGGTGCGTGAACAGGTTTTGTTAATACCGCAGCCGGGCCAAACCTTGGCCGAAGACCTGGTGGATCTGGGGCCGCAGGACATGGTGGTAGTGGTCGCATTTCGCCGCCGTCCACGCCTGGCGCGAGAGGTATTGCAACAGTTGCAGATCAAGCAGGTGCCAACGTTATTGATCTGCGAACCGCAGGCCCAGGCGCTGATCCCGCTGGCTAGCTGGCATTTGATGACGCCGCTCGATAGCGTCTCGGCGTTTGACAGCTACTCCAGCGCCATGAGCCTGGCGAGCCTGCTGAGCAATGCGTTGCTGCATGACAGATTGTCGCAAGGGCGGCAGCGTATTCATCAGGTGGCCAATCTGTTCAGCGATCTGGAGGAGTTGGAGCAGCGCTGAGGCATTGGTTATCACGCGGCTAAACGGGCGCTATTTGCTGCGTCCGTTGATTCTTTAGTTGCAGATAAATAATTTAAGAATCTTTTGTTTCATCCTTTCTCGCTTGGCGATAATCTAGCAATAACAAAAAACCGGCCGGTCGCAGACGTAGCAATCTCCGAGCTAAGTTATTAAGTTGACAAGGAATGAACATGCTAGCTATCAACCAATTCGATCAAATCAATCCTCCGCATCGCCTACTGATGGGCCCAGGGCCGATCAATGCCGATCCGCGCGTGCTGCGTGCCATGTCCAGCCAGTTGATTGGCCAATACGATCCGGCCATGACCGGCTATATGAATCAGGTGATGGAGCTGTATCGCGGCCTGTTTCGCACGCAGAACCGCTGGACGATGCTGATAGACGGGACTTCGCGTGCCGGTATCGAGGCAATGCTGGTTTCTGCCATTCGCCCTGGCGATAAAGTGCTGGTGCCGGTATTTGGCCGTTTTGGCCATCTGTTGTGTGAAATCGCCCGCCGTTGCCGTGCCGATGTGCACACCATCGAAGCGCCTTGGGGTGAAGTATTCAGTGCCGATCGGATCGAGGATGCGATCAAGAAAGTACGGCCACGCCTATTGCTGACGGTGCAAGGGGATACCTCCACCACCATGCTGCAACCGCTGGCGGAATTAGGGGATATCTGTCGCCGCCACGGCGTCTTGTTCTATACCGATGCTACCGCCTCGTTCGCCGGTAACGAGCTGGAAACCGATGCCTGGGGTTTGGATGCGGTATCCGCAGGGCTGCAAAAATGCCTCGGTGGCCCTTCTGGCAGTTCTCCAATCACCCTTAGCCCGCAGTTTGAAGAGATCGTGCGCCGTCGTAAGTGCGTTGAGGAGGGGATCCGTACCGTCGATCACACAGACGGTGACGACGAGATGATCTACTCCAACTATTTCGACCTCGGCATGATCATGGATTACTGGGGGCCGGAGCGCTTGAACCACCATACGGAAGCCACCAGCATGCTGTTTGCCGCGCGTGAATGCGCCCGGGTGATCCTGGAGGAAGGGCTGGATAACGCTATTGCTCGCCATAAACTGAATGGCGCGGCGATGTTGGCCGGGATCCAGGGGATGGGGCTGGAGGTCTTTGGCGATATCGCCAACAAGATGAACAACGTGCTGGGCGTGGTGATCCCGCAGGGCATCCATGGCGAGCAGGTACGCCAGATGATGCTCAATGACTTCGCCATCGAAATCGGCACCTCGTTTGGCCCGTTGCAGGGCAAGATCTGGCGGATTGGTACCATGGGGTATAACGCGCGGAAAGACTGCGTGCTGCAAACGTTGGCCGCGCTTGAAGCGGTACTCAACCGTCTCGGTTTTGTTAGCCCGCACGGGGAAGCTATGCAGGCAGCATGGAACATTTACGACGCCGAGCAGAACTGATGGCAATGCTGCTGACCCCTCTGGAAGCGGAACGAGCCGCGGCCAGAGTGATGGCTCGCTGCGACGAACTGGCGGCAATCAGCAGCACGCCAGGCCATCTGACGCGGGTTTATCTCTCCCCAGAACATTTACGTGCCAACCAGTTGGTAGGGAATTGGATGCGCGAGCTTGGGATGGAGGTCTGGCAAGACGGCGTGGGCAATATCTGCGGACGTTACGAAGGGCAGCAACCGGCCGCACCGGCACTGCTGCTTGGCTCTCATCTTGATACGGTGCGCAACGCGGGGCGCTACGATGGCATGCTGGGGGTCTTGACCGCGCTCGAGGTTGTCGCCTTGTTGCATAGCCACAATCGGCGTCTGCCGCAGGCGATCGAGGTGATCGGTTTTGCCGACGAGGAGGGCACGCGGTTTGGCATTACCTTACTCGGCAGCAAAGGGATCACTGGGCAGTGGGCAGAGGATTGGCTGACATGTACCGATGCTGAGGGCATCAGCGTGGCTGAGGCTATGCGTGACGCGGGGCTTGATCCTGCGGCGGTGAGTTCTGCCGAGCGTGCACAAGGCTCGATCTGCGCCTATCTCGAACTGCATATTGAGCAGGGGCCTTGTCTTGAAGCCGCCGATCTGGCGCTGGGAGTGGTCACGGCGATTAACGGTGCCCGCCGCCTCAACTGTACCTTTACTGGACATGCTGGCCATGCAGGGACCGTGCCGATGGGGCAGCGCCGGGATGCGCTGGCTGCCGCCGCTGAATGGATGGTCACGGTTGAGCGGCTCACCATGGAATACGATCCGCATGTGGTCGCCACGGTCGGTCAGATAGAAAGCTTTCCGGGGGCAGTGAATGTGATCCCTGGGCAGATCAGGCTATCCCTCGACGTTCGTGGCCCGCAAGATGAACCGCTAGACGCGTTGCTGGCCGAATTACTGTTGCAGGCGCAGAGCATTAGCGCGCGTCGTGGGGTCTGTTTCTACAGCGAGGAGTTCTACCGCATACCGGCTACCGCTTGTGACCCTCAGTGGCAGCAGCGCTGGCATGACGCAGTAATGCAGGTGCAAGGGAATTGCCTAATGCTGCCTAGCGGTGCGGGGCATGATGCCATTGCTATCGCCGTCCGTTGGCCGGTGGGGATGCTGTTTGTTCGTTGCGAGGGCGGCATCAGCCATCATCCCGATGAGGCCGTCACCGTGGGCGACGTGGCGCTAGCGATCCAGGCTTACTGCCTGGCTGTGGGTATAACAGACCCCTCACCCCAACCCTCTCCCAAAGGGAGAGGGAGCTGATAGCCCATGCTCTTTTAGAAGTAAAGCAGACCCGTCACGACGGGGGGAGTGGCTGCTGCGTCTGATAACACTGCCCACATGGCTGGCCGAAGCTGCGCGGATCACGCTGGCCTCAAAGGGGGCTCATATGCGGATGACTTTGTCCTCATAGGCAAAGGCAGTAAAGCACAGGCGGAGGCCATCAGGGAAGAATGCCGGCGCGTGTTGGAAGACAGCCTGAAACTGAGGCTGAACATGGACAATACCAGGATCACCTATGTCAATGATGGATTTATCTTCCTGGGGCATCGTATCATTCGCAAGCGTAGTCGCTATGGCGATAGCCTTTTTCATGCTCTCAAGAGTATCGAGGGTGGCAGGGCATGGGAAAAGAGCCTCGGCGTCAGCGTGCTCGCACCTTAGATGCGCTACGTTCATGGTTAGGACATTGTATTGTCAAATCGCAAGCTTCGCTTCCACTGGGGCTGCATCAAACCCCATCTGGGTCACGAATTGAAGGTCCTGAACTCTGTGCTACGCTTAATACCGTAATTGATAGTCAAAAGTTTGCACAGGGAGTGCTCAGGAATATTGGTTATCACGATGTTTATGGCCTGCGCTGGATGCTTTGCTGAATGAACGCTAATCGTGACAATGTGACATGGAGGGACCCCGCTGATGCCAGAAGCTCCTCGCGAAAAGTCTTCATCTACTGATTAGCAAATAAAGGATGGCTCATCGGTGACAGCAAAACTGCTGGCCGCTTGGCGCGGTTATATCTTCGGCCTATGTTACGTTTGCGGCAAATACAACGACCATTACATTATTGATATCCAACACAAACAGATGAACAGCACAGTGATACTCGGTATGGAACTGTGGCATTGAATAACGATATTTCTTTACTGGTGAGCTAACGTAATAGCTGTTTTCCCCTCCCAACGGTATTGTAAGGAAGAAAGAATGAACTTTGAAACTCAGTCAATTGGCAATGTCTTGGTTGTCACTCTTTTGGACAGGCGTTTGGATGCATCGGTTTCCACTCAGTTTAAGGAAGACATACAAGCCATGATTGCGCAGGGGACTCACCATATTTTACTGGACTTCGGTCAGGTCGATTTCATCGACAGCAGTTTTTTAGGCACTCTGGTCTCTCTTTTGAAATCCTTACATGGAAAAGGTGAGCTCGCGGTCTGCTCACTGAACAACAATATCCACAGTATGTTCAAGTTAACCCGGATGGATAAAATATTTATCATCGGCGCTGATAAAAGCAACGCATTACAGCAAATCTGATAATCATCTCATTGATTAAAAAGGAATGTTCATTATGAAAGCCATGATTCTTGCCGCAGGTAAAGGAACCAGAGCCAGACCGTTGACCACCATATTGCCAAAACCAATGATCCCATTAATTCGCAAGCCGATTATGGAGTCGATCGTTGAGCATTTAAGAGAGTATGGATTTAATCAGTTAATGGTCAATACAAGCTACCTTTCCGCAGATATCGAGAATTATTTTCGCGATGGCCATGCCTGGGGCGTGGAAATGGGTTACTCCTACGAAGGGGTGATGGAAGGTAATACCTTTGTTGATAACGTGCTGGGTTCCGCCGGTGGAATGAAGCACATCCAAAATTTCTCGGGATTTTTTGATGACACTTTTGTCGTGGTGTGTGGTGACGCATTAATTGATGTGGATTTTGATCAGGTATTGGCTTTTCATCGGGCCAGAAAAAGTGTCGCCACCCTGATCATGCGCCCTGTGCCAGCCGATCAAGTGAGTAAGTATGGGATTGTCGTCACCAATGACCAAGGCCGAGTCAGTCAGTTTCAGGAAAAACCTAAAGCAGAAGAGGCGTTATCAAACAATGCCAATACGGGTATCTATGTGTTTGAACCCGAGATATTCAATTATATTCCCGACGGTGTTGAATATGACATTGGTAGCCAGTTGTTCCCTAAACTTGCTGAATTAGATGTTCCTTTCTACGGCATTGTCTTGCCATTCCAATGGGTAGATATTGGCTCATTGCAGGACTTCTGGCATGTAAACCGCATGATCCTTAATCGGGAGTTACCTGATTATCCGATGCCGGGCATTCAGGTTGCGCCGCAAATTTGGTGTGGGCTGAACGTTAAAGCCGATTTTGCCAACCTGGATATTGAAGGGCCGGTCTATATTGGCAGCAGTACTGAAATACAGCCTGGAGTGACAATCAGAGGGCCCGCGATCATTGGCGCTGGTTGTTTATTAGAGCAAGGGGCCATGGTCGATCAAAGCTTTGTAGCTGATTACACCCGAGTCGGTGGGATTGCCCAGTTGTACCAGCAGATGATTTTTGCCGGTAAAGTGATCTCGCCGGACGGTACAGCCATTGATTTGTCTGATGCCGGTCTGAACTGGCTTATTGATGATAAACGGCGCACAGACATTATTACGGCGGAGAAGTCGTTATTCAAAGAGCTGCTCACCAAAGATACCTTTCTATAAGGGGTTCTACGCTGGAAGCGTCTAAATGGCTCTGTCGCATTAACGAAAATAAGTCAGCAAACGCGCACCGTTGCAAAAATACGGAGATGGTAAATTGATCTGCAGCGGCGTGCTTCTTTCGTAAGGTCATTCGACACTACGGAGAATCTGCGGTAGTGGCCATTGATCGAAGTGGTGCCAACATAGCAGCGCTGACGTTACGCCAGGGCGGGTTAAGTGAAGAGACGCTCAATGAAAGCTGTGAACGGGTACTGAGTCCAGTTGAATGGACGTTGCTGTGGGTGAAACAGGAAGGTAAAACCTTGCCAAAGATGCCGCCGAGTCTGAAGTGGGCGTGCCTGAATCTGGCGAAGCTGGGGCGTTGGTATGACAGTAAACGAACGGGACGAGCAGGATGGGTAGTGATGTGGGAGGGATGATTCAAGCTTCAGGATATCGTCGAAGGGTATAAACTGGCGAAGTCTCTTGATCAGGAGATCTGATCAAGAGACAGCTCCTTGGGGAGGTTAGGGTGGGGCATTGACTCAATCGTGCAGTTGGAAGCCATCTGCATCACGCCAGGCAGGGAACGCGGCGCGGTAGGTTTGCAGCGTTTCCAGCGAAAGCTCGGCATCCAGCCTCGCCGCCTGGCCCGGTTCTGCGCTGGCCAACCTTTCTCCTTGCGGGCTGATAATCAGGCTGTCACCGCTGTAATTCAGGCCATTGCCGTCCTCGCCCACGCGGTTACAACCCGCCACGTAAATCTGGTTTTCAATCGCCCGCGCCGCCAGCAGCGTTTGCCAGTGCAAGCTACGTGCTGCTGGCCAGTTGGCCACGTACAGGGCCAGATCGTAATCCTGCTGATAGCGTGACCACACCGGGAAGCGCAGGTCATAGCAAATCTGCGGCAGGATACGCCAGCCACGCCATTCGAAAATGGTGCGCTGTTTCCCAGCCTGATAATGCTGGTGTTCACCGGCCATACGAAACAGATGGCGTTTATCATAACCATGCACCTTGCCGCCAGGTTCCACCAGCAGGAAACGGTTAACTGCCCCTTTGGCAGTTTTCAACGCTACGCTGCCACCCACCAAGGCGTTGGTTTTCACCGCCCAGGTATGTAACCAGTCTATTACCTGTTGTTCAGGCAACGCGCTTTCCCCGGCATCCATAGCAAAGCCGGTGGTAAACATTTCCGGCAGCACAATCAGATCGCGGTCGCTAATCGAGGGTAACAAGGCATCGAACTGGCGCAGGTTGGCCTCACCTTGACGCCAGACCAGCGGTTGCTGCAACAGGGTAATTTTTAGAGTCGACATAGGCGCTCCGCAGCGGCATCCAGCGTGGCATCTTGCTTCGCGAAGCACAGCCGGATCAGTTTATAGGGGAACGGATCGGCACAGAAGACGGACAGCGGGATCGCCGCTACGCCTGCGTGCTCGGTCAGCCAATGGCAGAAGGCGACATCATCCAGATCGGAAATGGCGCTGTAATCTGCCAGTAAGAAGTAAGTGCCGTCACAGGGCAGAATTTCCAGCCTGCTGTTAGCTAACGCCTGCACAAAACGATCGCGCTTGGCACGGTAGAACGCGGGTAGCTGCTGCCAGTGTTCCGGCTCGTTGCGCAGCATATCGGCCAAGGCCAACTGGGCCGGGGTGTTGACCGAGAACGTCAGATATTGGTGAACCTTGCGCACCTCCGCGCTCAACGCTGCCGGAGCTATACAGTAACCCACTTTCCAGCCGGTCATATGGAAGGTTTTACCAAACGAGGAAACGGCAATCGCCCGCTGACGCAGTTGTGGATGGGCCAGCACGCTGGCGTGTCCCCCTTTGGCAAAGCAGATATGCTCGTAAACCTCATCGCTCAGAATATAGATTTCCCGATCGGCGATGGCAGCCCATAGCTGCTGCATATCCTCTGCCGACCAGGCCGTGGCGGAGGGATTCTGCGGAGTATTAAGGATCACCAGCCGTGTGTGCGGTGAAAGCTGTTCGGCGAACCGTTGCCAATCGACCTTGAAGGCTGGCGGCTGTAGGGCAATGCGCTTCAGAACGCCGCCGGAAAGCTGCACCGCTGGGGCATAGCTGTCGTAGCTTGGGTCGAAGCAAATCACTTCATCGCCGGAGCGTACCAGGGCGCTGATCGCAGCGAACAACGCCTCGGTTGCACCCGCAGTGATAGTCACTTCACTATTGGCATCGGGCTGCCAGCCGTAGAGCTGAGCAGTTTTTTCCGCAATGGCCTCACGTAACGGCGCTGCGCCCGTCATCGGTGCGTATTGGTTTGCCCCCTGGCTGACGTGCCAGTTCAGGCGCTGCTTTAAATACTCCGGGCCATCAAAATCCGGGAAGCCCTGCGACAGGTTGATCGCCTGATGCTGCTGCGCCAGGGCGCTCATCTGGGTAAAGATGGTGGTGCCGAGGTCAGGTAACTTGCTGGCTGGGACAGGTGCGGTGCTCATATCAGGCTATTTCTCCTGGCGCTTATGTTGCGAACAATATAACACGGTGTTAATATTTGGCAATCAAGACGTATAGACGTCTATCCTCGTCGCCTAGCTACCACTTGAAATTCTTAGTGGATACGTGAGTCACATTCAATCAATCGCCAAAAGCTACCTGCCAGGAAATAGAGAGAATGATGGAAAACCCGCAATTATCTGCCCTATTGGCCGCCTGCCACTGGATCGGTGAGAAAGGCTGGTGCCCGGCGACCGGCGGCAACATGTCGCTGCGCCTTGATGCCCAACATTGCCTGGTGACCGAATCCGGTAAAGACAAAGGCAGCCTGAGCGAACAGGATTTATTGCTGGTGGACACGGCAAACAACCACGTCCCCAGTGGCCGCACGCCTTCGGCGGAAACCGGCCTGCACACGCTGATCTACCGCCTCTATCCCACCGTCGGTGCCATCCTGCATACCCATTCGGTCAATGCCACCGTGCTTTCCCGCGTGGAAAAAAGTGAAGCACTGGTGCTGCAAGGGTATGAAATGCAGAAATCCCTTAGCGGCCAGAAGAGCCATCTGGACAGCGTCAGCATCCCCATTTTTGATAACGACCAGGATATTCCGGCGCTGGCTGCGCGTGTGGCCGCATTTGCCGAGGTAACGCCCTTGCAGTACGGTTTTTTGGTGCGCGGCCACGGCTTGTATTGCTGGGGCAAACAGGTGGAGGAAGCGCGCCGCCACCTTGAAGGGCTGGAGTTCCTGTTCCAGTGCGAACTGCAACGTCGTTTACTGGAGGCAAAATGATCCGCGCCATCGTCACCGATATTGAAGGTACCACCAGCGATATCCGCTTTGTGCATCAGGTGCTGTTCCCCTATGCCCGTGAGCGACTAGGGGAGTTTATCCGCAGCCATGCCAACGACGCCGAAGTTGCGGCTCCGCTGGCGGCATTGCGTGCAGAGATTGCGCAACCCGATGCCGATAATGAGCAGCTTATTACCACGCTTTATCGTTTTATGGATGAAGATCGCAAATCGACCGCGCTGAAGGCCTTGCAGGGCATTATCTGGCGTAGCGGCTACCTGAACGGCGATTTCCAGGGGCATCTCTACCCCGAGGTGGCCGAACAACTGGCCGCCTGGCAGCAGCAAGGGCTGAAGCTGTACGTCTATTCCTCCGGTTCGGTTGAAGCGCAAAAGCTGCTGTTTGGTTACAGCGATGCGGGAGATCTGCAACCGCGCTTCAGCGGTTACTTTGATACGCACGTGGGGGCCAAGCGTGAAAGCGCGTCATACCACAATATTGCCCAAGCCATCGGTCTGGAGCCAACTGAGCTGCTGTTCCTTTCTGATATCCATCAGGAGCTGGACGCGGCACGGCTAGCGGGCTGGCATACCTGCCAACTGATCCGTGATGCTGCCGATCTGCAAAGCCAGCACCGGCAGGTTAAGCGTTTTGATCACATCGAGTTAGGGGAGTTTGTCTAATGAGTGGATTGACCATTTTTAGCGATAAAGAGCCGCAGCAGCCGTTATGGCAGAGCCAGGATGCGCAGGCTATCCAGCAGCAGTTGGCGCAAATTGGCGTGCGTTTTGAGCGTTGGCAGGCCGATCGCGAGTTGGGCGAGAACCCACAGCCAGAAGCGGTTATCGCCGCCTATCAGCATGAGATCGACCGGCTGGTGGCGGAAAAGGGTTACCAGAGCTGGGATGTGATCAGCATGCGTCCTGACAACACCCAGCGTGAAGCGCTGCGGGAAAAATTCCTGGCCGAACATACCCATGGCGAGGATGAGGTGCGCTTCTTTGTCGAAGGTGCGGGGCTGTTTTGCCTGCATCTCGAAGGGAAAATCTTCCAAATCCTGTGTGAGAAAAACGATCTGATTTCGGTGCCAGCCAATACTCGCCACTGGTTTGATATGGGCTCGGCCCCCAACTTCACCGCCATCCGCGTCTTTGATAATCCGGAAGGTTGGGTGGCCCATTTCACCGGTGACAAAATTGCCGAGGCATATCCAAAGCTAGATTGAGTCCCCTCACCCTAACCCTCTCCCACGAGGAGAGGGAACCGATCGAGCTCGCTGATTTTTCTGCATTCTACCGCCATCCTCGTTGTTCTTGCTCCCAACTTCCCGACGTTGCACGATCCAACCACGCGCTCCGGGCAGCTCCCTCTCCCTGTGGGAGAGGGTTGGGGTGAGGGGCAAAAAGTTATGCCAATGCGCGCTGGAAAATCCCGTCGGCAACCTGCTCTGGCGTAATGACGCCGCTATCCAACACCCAGCCGCTGATTAGCGCCGCAGGAGTCACATCAAATGCCGGGTTGTAGGTTGGCGCATTGAGCGGTGCCCACTGGCAGGAACCAAAGCTGCCGCTGACGCCGGTGATTTCTTCGGCCGCGCGCTGTTCGATAGGAATGGCTGTGCCGTTGGGGCAGTGAGGATCGTGCGTGGTATGTGGGGCGGCCACGTAAAACGGAATACGGTGGTAATGGGCCAGCACCGCCAAGCTGTAAGTACCGATTTTATTGGCCACGTCACCGTTGGCCGCAATGCGGTCTGCGCCTACCCAGACGGCATCGACCTGGCCCGTAGCCATCAGGCTGGCGGCCATGGAATCGCAGATTAAGCGGTAAGGAATGCCCAGCTCTCCCAGTTCCCAGGCGGTAAGGCGGCCCCCTTGCAGCAACGGACGAGTTTCATCGACCCAAACCTGGGCGATCTTGCCTTGCTGATGTGCACGAAGCAGAACGCCAATCGCCGTGCCCACGCCCGCCGTCGCCAGTCCCCCGGTGTTGCAATGGGTGAGCAGGTGACTTCCCGGTTTCACCCACTCGGCCCCGTTATCGGCGATGCGATCGCACAGGGTTCGATCCTCCTCGACCAGGCGCAGCGCTTCCTCGGTCATCGCGCTCACCCAATCCGGCTGAGCCAAAGCCTGCTTCATACGATCCAGATTGTTCATCAGGTTCACCGCCGTCGGGCGTGAGGCGCGAAGTGTCTGTAATGCCTGCTCCAGCTCAGCCTGCGACAGGCCACGCTCGGCCAACAGGGCGAGCAGCAGGCTGGCAGATAGCCCGATCAACGGTGCGCCGCGCACCCGCAGGGCGCGGATATGCCCAACTAATTCGTCCACGCTGTCGCAGGGCAACCAGCACTTTTCCTGCGGCAAAGCTTGCTGGTCGAGGATTTGGAGGCGGCTGTCTTGCAGGCTCAGGCTGGTGGTGTTAAGTGCTTGCATCAGTGGTTAAATCCTTGTGTGTTTCTTATTGCATCTGTGAACCCATTCTGCCAACATGACATCCGGATGTATAGACGTCCAAACGCTTTTGCGGCTAAAAATAAAAAATCATCGCTATGGGAAAGAACAGAGGGGTTGGGGGATGTCACAATATCGTACGTTTACTGCTGCCGATGCCGTTGAATACGCGCGCCAATATGGGCAACTGGCCGATCCACAGGCGTTGGTAAGTGCCGATGAGATCGGTGATGGCAATCTGAACCTGGTCTTTAAAATCCGTGATGCTGACGGCGTCAGCCGGGTGGTAGTCAAACAGGCGCTGCCGTATGTACGTTGCGTGGGGGAATCCTGGCCGTTGACGCTGGATCGGGCGCGTATCGAAGCGGAAACGCTGCTGATCCACGGGGCGCTGTGCCCACGCCACACGGTGCAGGTGCTGCATCACGATCCTGAGCTGGCGGTGATGGTGCAGGAAGATCTCTCTGATCATCACATCTGGCGCAGCGAGCTTGTGAAGGGGCGCTACTATCCGCTGGCCGCCGGGCAACTGGCAGAATACCTGGCGCAAACTCTGTTCCACACCTCTGATTTTTACCAGACCGCACAGCTGAAAAAGGCAGAAGTCAGCCGTTTCACCAATCCGGAACTGTGCCAGATCACCGAAGATCTGTTTTTCAGCGATCCTTACCAGGATCATGAGCGTAATCAGTTTGACGAGGCGCTGTTGCCGCAGGTACTGGCACTGCGTGATGACGCGGCGCTGAAGTTGGCGGTGGCCGGGCTGAAACATCGCTTCCTGAGCAAGGCTGAGGCTTTGCTGCACGGCGATATTCACAGCGGATCGATATTTGTAGCTGAAGGCAAGTTGAAGGCGATCGACGCCGAGTTTGGCTTCTACGGGCCGATCGGCTTCGATATTGGCACTGCGCTGGGTAATCTGCTGCTGAACTATTGTGGGTTACCAGGGTTGTTCGGCCCGCGTGATGCGGCGGCCGGGCGTGAGCAGCGGTTGCAGGATGTGCGTGAGCTGTGGCTGATCTTTGCCGATCGCTTTCTGGCGTTGTGCCATCAACATAGCCGTGACGCAACGCTGGCGCTGCCGGGCTATGCCGAGCAGTTCCTGCAACAGGTATGGACAGATGCGGTGGGTTACTGCGGTACGGAGCTGATACGCCGTACTATCGGGCTGGCGCACGTGGCCGATCTGGACAGCATCACCGATGCGGAAATGCGCGCCGAGTGTCAGCGCAACGCCCTTAATCTGGGGCGCGCGCTGATCGTCAACGCGCCGCACATAGAACACATCGATGCCTTGCTGGCGCGTATCCGCCAACATGGTTGAGCCAATCTGAATCTGCAATGAGAAAGGGGCGATCCTTAACGGTATCGCCCCTTTGGCATTTACGGCCGCTGAACGTTATGCAGCTTCAGTCTGCTGCTGGCGTTTTTCCAGCTTTACTGGCTTTACCGGCTGCTGCGCCGCCAGCGCGTCTGGCGCAAAGTCATCAACGTTGATTGAACGCAGACGGCTCTCTTCCGCTTTCACCAGGATCTTGGCTTCGTCGGCGCTGATTTTGCCTTCATCCAGTGCACGCTGTGCCAGACGGTCCAGACGGGTGAACGGCAGGTTCTTACCGGCTTGCTTGCACAGGCGCTGGTGGATAGGTTCTGCGGCAATCACGTCCAGCAACGCGGCTTCCAGCAGGCCAACCGGGTTATGCTCGCTTGGCGTCAGGTATTGACCACGGCCAAGGCGGCTACGGGTGGCTGAAGGCTGTTGGATAATCTTCGCCAACTGGTGGTCCAGCTTATCCGAAGGTGCGGTATGCACGCGGCCGAATGGGAACACCACCAGGCGCATCACCCCGGCGATAAAGCGGTTCGGGAAGTTGCGCAGCAGGTCGTCCAGCGCTTGCTCTGCCTGATTCAGGCTGTCTTGTACGCCCCAGTGAACCAGTGGCAGATCTTCTTTCTGACGCCCTTCATCTTCAAAGCGTTTCAGCGTGGCCGAGGCCAGGTACATCTGGCTCAGCACGTCACCCAGGCGGGCAGAGATACGCTCGCGGCGCTTCAGGCTACCGCCCAGCACGCCCATGGAAACGTCAGACAGCAACGCCAGGTTGGCGCTCAGACGGTTTAGCTGCTGATAGTAGCGGCGTGTAGCGTCTTTGGTTGGCGTGCTGCTGGTGCGGCCATTGGTCAGGCCGAGCCACAGGCTGCGCATTTTGCTGCTGCCGACGTGGCCGAGGTGGCCGAACAGCGCCTGGTCGAAGCTGTGCAGATCGTTGTTCTGAGCGGCTGCCATTTCGGTCAGTACATAAGGATGGCAGCGGATCGCCCCCTGGCCGAAGATCATCATGGTACGGGTCAGGATATTGGCACCCTCTACCGTGATGGCGATCGGTGCGCCCTGGTAGGCACGGGCCAGGAAGTTGGCTTCGCCCAGCATGATGCCTTTACCGCCGGTGATATCCATCGCATCAATGATGGCCTGTTGGCCACGGTGGGTACAATGGTATTTGACGATGGCGGACAGCACCGCAGGTTTTTCGCCCTGCATCAACGCATAGGTGATCAGCGACGCGGCGGCATCCATCACGTAGGTGTTACCGGCAATACGTGCCAGCGGCTCTTCAATCCCTTCCATCTTACCGATAGAGATTTTGAACTGGCGGCGAATATGGGCGTAAGCGCCTGTCGCCAACGCCACGGATTTCAGGCTGCCGGTGGAGTTGGACGGCAGAGTGATACCACGGCCAACCGACAAGCATTCAACCAGCATCCGCCAGCCTTGACCGGCCATTTTTGGCCCGCCAATGATGTAATCGATCGGCACGAACACGTCGTTGCCGCGGGTTGGGCCATTCTGGAACGGCACGTTGAGCGGGAAGTGACGGTTGCCGATCTCTACCCCTGGGGTGTTGGTTGGGATCAACGCACAGGTGATGCCGGGGGATTCGTTATCGCTCAGCAGGCGGCTTGGGTCATGCAGCTTGAAGGCCAGCCCCAGCACGGTGGCAATCGGTGCCAGGGTAATGTAGCGCTTGTTCCAGGTCAGGCGCATGCCCAGCACCTGTTTGCCTTGCCATTCGCCCATGCATACGGTGCCTACGTCCGGGATGGCCCCGGCGTCGGAACCCGCTTCTGGGCTGGTCAGTGCGAAGCAAGGAATTTCGTCGCCGCGCGCCAGGCCTGGCAGGTAGTGATCTTTCTGCTCTTCAGTGCCGTAATGTTGCAGCAGCTCGCCTGGGCCGAGGGAGTTAGGCACGCCGACGGTGATCGCCAGAATACCTGAGACACCCGCCAGCTTTTGCAGGACGCGGGCCTGAGCATAAGGGGAGAATTCCAGCCCGCCGTACTCTTTTTTGATGATCATCGCAAAGAAGCGGTGTTCTTTCAGATAGGCCCACAGCTCCGGCGGCAGATCGGCCAGTTCGTGGGTGATCTCGAAGTCATTGGCCATGCGGCAGGCTTCTTCTACCGGGCCATCGATAAAGGCTTGCTCTTCTTCCGTCAGCTTAGGCTGCGGATAGTTGTGCAGCTTGTTCCAATCCGGTTGGCCACGGAACAGATCGCCTTCCCACCAGGTGGTCCCGGCATCGATGGCTTCTTTTTCCGTGGTGGACATTGGCGGCATCACTTTGCGGAAGGCGCGCAGTGCTGGGGCAGAAAGCAGCGAGCGGCGCAGCGAAACGATGTTCAGCGGCAGCAGCACGATTGCCAGCGGTACCAGCATCCAGTAGGTCCAAAGGCCGATAGCGCCCATGGCCGCCGTAAAGGCCAACAGCAGCAGACTGCTGAGAGCCAGGTTCACTCGGTGATAAAACACCACACCAATGAGTGCGAGTAGAACAACGATACTAAGAACCATCATAAGAAGCTCCGAAGTAGTAAGAGGTCTGACCTGTTGTGTATATCTAATGGTTTTAGTTCATACCCATTTTTTTATCAATGTATTTACACTTTAATTACAACTTAAGTCACAAACTGACAGCATCAATTGTCAAAAAATCGCCGGGGCGGTTCACACTAGCGCTGTTTGCGTCGCAACGCTTCTAGGTTTTTCTGCAATCCGTTACACTGCGAGACGAAAGATTGACGATGCCACCGCAAAACAAGAGGCGATCTCTATGTACCACGATTTAATTCGCAGTGAACTGAATGAAGCGGCTGATACTTTGGCGAAATTCCTCAGCGATGATGCCAACATTGATACCATCCAACGCGCGGCAGTGCTGCTGGCGGATTCCTTTAAAGCCGGCGGGAAAGTGATCTCCTGCGGTAACGGTGGCTCGCATTGTGATGCGATGCACTTCGCGGAAGAGCTGACTGGCCGCTACCGTGAGAATCGCCCGGGCTATCCGGCCATCGCGATTTCTGACGTTAGCCATCTGTCCTGCGTCAGCAACGATTTTGGCTATGAGTACGTGTTTTCCCGTTATGTAGAATCCGTAGGCCGCGAAGGCGACGTGCTGTTGGGGATCTCTACCTCGGGCAACTCTGGCAACATTATCAAAGCCATTGAGGCGGCTCGCGCCAAGGGGATGAAAGTGATCACCCTGACCGGCAAAGACGGTGGCAAAATGGCCGGTAGCGCCGACGTGGAAATCCGCGTACCGCACTTTGGCTACGCCGACCGTATCCAGGAAATCCATATCAAAGCGATCCACATCTTGATCCTATTGATCGAAAAAGAGATGGTTAAGGCTTAACGGCGAGATCAGCATTAAATATAGGGCGTGGCATCAAGCTGCGCCCTTATACCAATGTCAGTAGTCCTCAAGGGGTGGCAATCGATGTGTGAACTGCTCGGGATGAGCGCCAACGTACCAACCGACATCTGCTTTAGCTTTACCGGGCTGGTACAGCGCGGTGGCCGAACCGGGCCACATAAAGATGGCTGGGGCATTACCTTCTATGAAGGCAACGGTTGTCGCACATTCAAGGATCCCCAACCCAGCTTTAATTCACCTATTGCCCGCCTGGTGCAGGAATACCCGATCAAGTCCTGTGCCGTGGTCTCCCACATCCGCCAGGCTAATCGCGGTGAAGTGGCACTGGAAAATACCCATCCCTTTACCCGTGAACTGTGGGGCCGCAACTGGACTTACGCTCACAATGGGCAACTGAAAGGCTATCGCCAACTGGCGACCGGCAACTTCCGCCCGGTAGGGCAGACCGACAGTGAATATGCCTTCTGCTGGCTGTTACATCAGTTGGCGCTGAAATACCCTCGCACTCCCAGCAACTGGCCAGCCGTGTTTCGCTATATAGCGTTATTGGCCGATCGGCTCAGAGAGAAAGGGGTGTTCAATATGCTGTTGTCAGATGGGCGCTTTGTGATGGCCTATTGCTCCACCAATCTTTATTGGATCACCCGGCGAGCACCGTTTGGCAAAGCCACCTTGCTCGATCAGGATGTAGAGATTGATTTTCAGCGGCAGACCACGCCGGATGACGTGGTCACGGTCATTGCAACCCAACCGCTGACGGGCAATGAAACCTGGCACAAGATAGCACCAGGCGAGTTTGCCTTATTTCACTACGGTGAGCGGCTGGCTACGGGCGAACGGGTTGGTGTTCGTCTCAAGCGTTGAGGCATATTGAGTCGGCTGGGCGCTATTCATGACCGGCTGTGCCATCACGTATTGGCCGTTGGCCACGCTAACCATCGGTGGCTGGCGGTTTTTGACGAAGTAGTCATACCCCGGTTTCAACTGACGCCAGAAGCTGATGTAGGTTGAAGAACGGTGGCGTTGCAGGTTCTGTTCGGTCATGCGGAACGGATAAATGCTGATATCCACCCGGCTTTGTCCGTGAGCAAACGCCGCTTCAACGTAACGATAGATATCGTCCATATAGGCGTTGGTCATCGCGTAGCAACCAATCGATTTACATTCCCCGTGGATCATCAGATAGGCACCGGAATATCCCTGCGCTTTATCGTAATCATTAGGGAAACCGATGTTGATGGCGCGATAATATTTGCTGTCTGGTTTCAGATGGCGGGTGTCGACGCTATAAAAGCCTTCGGGGCTTTTAAAATCCCCTTCACGGCGCTTTGGGCCAAGCCCTCCGGAGAAGTTACAGATAGAGAAACTATTCACCAGGCGGAATTCGTTGCCCATCTTGGCGTACAACTCCAGCTTGCGCTCTTCTTTGAATATCTGGATATAGACCGGTGAACCTAATAACTGCTGTGCAACCAACGGGGCCTGGGGAGCCGGGGCTGGCTCACTGGCGCTGCACGCCGTGATCAGCGGCGTACAAAATAGCATCGCAAACAACAGCGCGATTTTGCTCATTATTAATTTATCCTGCTTATATTTATTTGCTGGCATATCCCCGTCGCCTTTCAAGCTGCAGCGTTGTTACCTGCGCTTGTTCACCCCAGTCACTTACCTAAGTAAGCTCCTGGGGATGAACAAGCTAGTCGCCTAGCTGCAGCTTGAAATTCATAGGGGATAAAAACTAATGTAGCCAGCATGCCACTGACGAGATTTCGTATTTAACCCCGTCAGATTACCAGCGTGTTGTTTTTTAGCAATATGCGAAGTGTATAAAAAAACTACAATCCTCGGTAAAAGTGAAATGAACCCACGTTTTTAACGAGTAGTGTCAAGAGATAACAGGTGTTTAATTGCATTTCCTCGACTCAGGTCACTAGATAGCACGGAAAAATTCTGTCGAAAATGTTAATATCTTGCCCATGCTGCATCGTTATTAATCGGTAATCAGTACAGGGATATTGTGTGAAATAGCAACAATTCCGCCATCGTTGATAGCAATGTTTTAACAATATGCGGTATTGGCTTAATCATTGGCCTGGATGTCGGCGGTCAGTGTGAATATTCAAGTTGGGCATGAGGTCATCGTGTTCATCCGGAGGGGGCTAGGGCCACCTCATCATCCTGCATGCTTTGTGCCTGCCTCTGGGTTGGTTAGGCGTGTGAAAATTAAAAACATCGTATAAATCCTATGATCAAAATAAAAAAAGGGTTAGATCTGCCAATCGCTGGGGCGCCTTCGCAGGCGATCCAGGATGGTCCAGCGGTCACGCAAGTGGCGCTGCTAGGCCAGGAATATGTTGGTATGCGCCCCTCCATGTTGGTACAGGTTGGCGATCGCGTTAAAAAAGGCCAGGCGCTGTTTGAAGACAAGAAGAACCCTGGGGTTTTCTTCACGGCACCGGCCAGCGGGCAAATCGCCGCAATCAATCGCGGCGAACGCCGCATGTTGCAATCGGTGGTGATTGACATCGACAACGGCGGCGAAGAGCAGGTGGAACTGGCCTATTATCAGCAGGCCGATTTGCCGATGTTGGAGCGCCAACAGGTTGAAAGCGATCTGATCGCCAGCGGCCTGTGGACCGCACTGCGTACTCGCCCATTTAGCAAAACCCCCCGCCCAGGTACCTCACCGCGCGCTATTTTCGTCAGCGCTATCGATACCCAGCCGCTGGCAGCGGATCCGTTGGTGATTATCAACGAGCAATTGGCGGCATTTAATGCCGGGCTGACGGTATTGGCACGCCTTACAGACGGAAAGGTACGCGTCTGCCACGAAGCGGGTACGCGGCTGGATACGGCTGCTGGCGCGCAGATTGATTACAGCGAGTTTGCTGGCCCGCACCCTGCGGGGCTGGTGGGCACGCATATTCACTTCCTGGAGCCGGTTAGCCTGAAGAAAACCGTTTGGCATATCGGTTATCAGGATGTGATCGCCATCGGCACCCTATTTACTACCGGCAAGCTGGATACCCGGCGCGTGGTCGCTCTGGCGGGGCCACAGGTGGAACAGCCGGTGCTGCTGCGCACCCGTTTGGGGGCTAGCCTGGATCAACTGACAGCGAGCCGCCTGAAGGCCGGTGAGAACCGTGTGATTTCCGGCTCGGTGCTGAGTGGTTTCCATGCCAGCGGCCCGAGTGCCTGGCTTGGCCGTTTCCACAACCAGGTGTCGGTATTGCTGGAAGGCCGGGAGAAAGAGTTGTTCGGCTGGATTGCTCCGGCATCGGACAAGTTCTCCATCACCCGCACCACGCTGGGCCATTTCCTCAAGCACAAGCTGTTCGCTTTCTCCACCACCACCAACGGCGGTGAGCGTTCGATGGTACCGATCGGCAATTACGAGCGGGTGATGCCGCTGGATATTCTGCCGACCCATCTGCTGCGCGATCTGCTGGCGGGCGATACGGACAGTGCCCAGGCGCTGGGCTGTCTGGAGCTGGATGAAGAAGATCTGGCGTTGTGTACCTTCGTTTGCCCCGGCAAGTATGAATATGGCCCGGTGCTGCGCGAAGTGCTGACCAAGATTGAGCAGGAAGGATAACCGATGGGCCTGAAGAATTTTTTTGACAAGATTGAGCATCACTTCACGCCGGGCGGCAAGCTGGAAAAGTGGTACCCGCTGTTTGAAGCGACGGCGACGGTGTTCTATACCCCAGGCACAGTAACGCGCGGGGCTTCGCACGTTCGTGATGCCATCGATCTGAAACGCATGATGATCCTGGTGTGGTTGGCGGTGTTCCCGGCCATGTTCTGGGGCATGTATAACGTTGGGCAGCAGACCATTCCTGCATTGCACCATCTCTACAGCGGCGATCAGCTGCAACAGGTGCTGGCGGGGGACTGGCATTACTGGCTGGCTCAGATGCTGGGGGCAACGCTCGGCACCGATGCTGGCTGGATCAGCAAGATGGTGCTCGGTGCGACCTACTTCGTGCCGATCTACGCCGTAGTATTCCTGGTGGGCGGCTTCTGGGAAGTGGTGTTTGCGATGGTGCGCAAACATGAGATCAACGAAGGCTTCTTCGTTACCTCCATTCTGTTCGCCCTGATTGTGCCGCCAACCCTGCCGTTATGGCAGGCCGCGCTGGGCATCAGCTTTGGTGTCGTGGTCGCCAAGGAGATCTTCGGCGGTACCGGGCGTAATTTCCTCAACCCGGCGTTGGCGGGGCGTGCCTTCCTGTTCTTTGCCTATCCGGCGCAGATTTCTGGCGATCTGGTGTGGACGGCGGCAGACGGCTTTTCCGGTGCGACACCGTTAGCGCAATGGAGCGTCGGCGGAGTTCACAGCCTGACCAACGTCACCACCGGCCAGTCCATCAGTTGGATGGATGCATTTATCGGTAACATCCCTGGTTCGATCGGGGAAGTCTCAACCCTGATGATCCTGCTAGGCGGGGCGATTATCCTGTTTGGCCGTGTCGCTTCCTGGCGCATCGTGGCCGGTGTGATGATCGGCATGATCGCCACGGCATATCTGTTCAATGCCATCGGCTCTACCACCAATCCGATGTTTGCCATGCCTTGGTACTGGCATCTGGTGCTGGGCGGCTTTGCCTTCGGTATGGTGTTTATGGCTACCGACCCGGTTTCCGCCTCGTTTACCAACAAAGGGAAGTGGTGGTACGGCATCCTGATCGGCGTGATGTGCGTGCTGATCCGGGTGGTCAACCCGGCCTATCCGGAAGGCATGATGCTGGCGATCCTGTTCGCCAACCTGTTCGCACCGCTGTTCGATTACCTGGTGGTGCAGGCTAACATCAAGCGGAGAAAAGCACGTGGCGAATGAATCTAAAAATGACAGCATTGGCAAAACGCTGCTGGTAGTGCTGCTGCTGTGTCTGGTGTGTTCTGTAGTGGTCGCGGGTTCTGCCGTTGGGCTGCAATCCAGGCAGCAAGAACAGCGGTTGCTGGATAAGCAGCGCAACATCCTGGACGTAGCCGGTTTACTGCAACCGGGGATGACTGGCGAACAGGTGAAAGCCACCTTTAGCAAGCGCATCGAACCGCGTTTGCTGGATCTGGACAGCGGCGAGTTTGTGCCTGGCGATGCGGCCGCCTTCGATCTGGCCGCCGCGCTACGCAGCGATGCCAAGAGCCGGGCGTTGACCGCCGAGCAGGATCTGGCCGGCATCCGCCGCCGTAGCAATGAGGCTGAAATCTACCTGGTGCGCAACGAAAGCGGCGCGGTGGACAAGATTGTGCTGCCGGTTTACGGCACTGGTCTATGGTCGATGATGTACGCCTTTGTTGCGCTGGATGCCGATGGCAATACGGTACGCGGGTTGAGTTTCTACCAGCACGGCGAAACCCCGGGCCTGGGCGGCGAGATCCAGAACGCCAGCTGGCGCGCGCAGTGGATCGGCAAGCAGCTGTTTGATGACAACGGCAACCCGGCTATCCGCATTGTGAAGGGCGGAGCGCGGCAAGGTGATATCCACGGTGTGGATGGCCTGTCCGGCGCGACGCTGACCGCTAACGGCGTACAGCATACGTTTAATTTCTGGTTGGGCGAGTATGGCTTTGGCCCATTCCTGCAGAAAGTCCGTGAAGGAGCGCTGAAAAATGGCTGATTCCAAAGAGGTTAAACGGGTCCTGTTGGGGCCGCTGTTTGACAATAACCCGATCGCGCTGCAGGTGCTTGGCGTCTGTTCGGCGCTGGCGGTGACCACCAAGCTGGAAACGGCGGTGGTGATGACGATTGCGGTCACCCTGGTCACCGCGTTTTCCAGCTTCTTTATTTCGCTGATCCGCCACCATATCCCCAACAGCGTGCGCATTATCGTGCAGATGACGATCATCGCCTCGCTGGTGATCGTGGTCGATCAGTTGCTGCGTGCCTATGCGTTTGAAATCTCCAAACAGCTTTCGGTATTCGTCGGGCTGATCATCACCAACTGTATCGTGATGGGTCGCGCCGAGGCGTATGCCATGAAGTCACCGCCGATTGAGAGTTTCATGGACGGTATCGGCAACGGCCTGGGCTACGGCGTGATCCTGATCCTGGTGGGCTTCCTGCGTGAGCTGGTCGGTTCGGGCAAACTGTTTGGCATTACGGTGCTGGAAACGGTGCAGAACGGCGGCTGGTATCAGCCCAACGGCCTGTTCCTGCTGGCGCCGAGTGCGTTCTTTATCATCGGCCTGCTGATTTGGGGACTACGTGCCCTCAAGCCAGCGCAGATAGAAAAGGAGTAACCGCCGATGGCTCACTATATCAGCCTGTTTGTGCGTGCGGTGTTCGTTGAGAACATGGCGCTGGCGTTCTTCCTGGGGATGTGTACCTTCCTGGCGGTGTCGAAGAAGGTCTCGACCTCGTTTGGCTTGGGGATTGCCGTGACGCTGGTACTGGGGATCTCGGTACCGGTCAACAACCTGGTCTATAACCTGATCCTGCGTGACGGGGCGCTGGTGGAAGGCGTCGATCTGAGCTTCCTCAACTTCATCACCTTTATCGGCGTGATTGCGGCGCTGGTGCAGATCCTGGAGATGATCCTCGATCGCTTCTTCCCGGCGCTTTACAACGCCCTGGGGATCTTCCTGCCGTTGATCACGGTGAACTGTGCCATTTTCGGCGGCGTGTCGTTCATGGTGCAGCGTGATTACAACTTTATGGAATCCGTGGTGTATGGCTTCGGCTCCGGCACCGGCTGGATGCTGGCGATTGTTGCCATGGCGGGGATCCGTGAAAAACTGAAGTATGCCGATGTGCCAGCCGGGTTGCGTGGCCTGGGCATTACCTTTATTACCACCGGATTGATGGCATTGGGCTTTATGTCGTTCTCCGGCGTCCAGTTGTAAAGGCAGGAAGCATTTATGGAAATTATTTTAGGCGTGGTGATGTTTACCTGCATCGTGATGGTGCTGGCGTTACTGATCCTGTTTGCCAAATCCAAGTTGGTGAACACCGGTGACATTGCCGTTGAGGTTAACGGCGATCAAGACAAAAGTTTTACCGCCCCCGCAGGGGACAAGCTGCTGAATATGCTGTCCAGTCAGGGGATCTTTGTTTCCTCAGCCTGTGGCGGCGGCGGTTCCTGCGGCCAGTGCCGGGTGGTGATCAAAGAGGGCGGCGGCGATATTCTGCCAACCGAGCTTTCTCATATCAGCAAGCGTGAAGCCAAAGAGGGCTGCCGCCTGGCGTGCCAGGTTAACGTGAAGCAGAACCTGAAAATCGAGCTGCCGGAAGAGATCTTCGGCGTGAAGAAATGGGACTGCGAGGTGATCTCCAACGATAACAAAGCCACCTTTATCAAAGAGCTGAAGCTGCGCATTCCTGACGGGGAAGATGTGCCTTTCCGCGCCGGGGGCTTTATCCAGATCGAAGCGCCCGAGCATGAAGTGAGCTATGCCGATTTCGACGTGCCGCAGGAGTACCGTGGCGACTGGGATAAATTCAATCTGTTCCGCTATCGTTCGGTCGTCAAAGAACCGACGGTGCGCGCCTATTCGATGGCCAACTATCCCGATGAGAAAGGCATCATCATGCTCAACGTGCGTATTGCTACGCCGCCGCCGAGCAACCCGGACGTGCCGCCGGGCATTATGTCTTCCTATATCTGGTCGCTGAAGGCGGGGGATAAGGTGACCATCTCCGGGCCGTTTGGTGAGTTCTTTGCCAAAGACACCGACGCCGAGATGATCTTTATCGGCGGAGGGGCCGGCATGGCGCCGATGCGTTCCCACATCTTCGACCAGTTGAAGCGCCTGAAGTCGAAGCGCAAAATCACCTTCTGGTACGGTGCGCGTTCCTTGCGCGAGATGTTCTACGAGGACGACTTCAACCACCTGCAGGAAGAGAATGAAAACTTCACCTGGCATGTGGCGCTCTCCGATCCGCAGCCCGAAGATAACTGGACGGGCTACACCGGCTTTATTCATAATGTCCTGCTGGAAAATTATCTGCGTAACCATCCAGCGCCGGAAGATTGTGAATTCTATATGTGTGGGCCGCCGATGATGAACGCGGCGGTGATCAAAATGTTGAAAGATTTGGGTGTGGAAGATGAAAACATCATGCTCGATGACTTTGGCGGTTAAATGCGAGCAGCAGGCGGCGATGGAATGAAGGCTTGGATGATGGTGGTGGCGCTGGCCACCGCAGTGTTACTGACCGGTTGTGAGCCGAAACAGGAAAACCTCAAGGGTAAAACCATGGGGACGTCGTACTCGATCAGTTATCTCCCTGGGGACGGAACGCCTTCGCTGGCAACGCTGCAAGCGGAGATCGACAAACGGCTGGTACAGGTCAACGATCAGATGTCGACCTATCAACCTGATTCCGAGTTGAGCCGCTTTAACGCCAGCCGGGAAGTGGGCAAACCTTTCCCGGTTTCTGCTGCCACCACGGAAGTGGTGCTGGAAGCGCTGCGCATTAACCGTGTGACCGACGGCGCGCTGGACGTGACCGTCGGGCCGCTGGTGAACCTATGGGGTTTTGGCCCAGAAGGGCGGCCTGATAAAGTGCCGAGCGTCGCCGAGCTGGAACAGCGCCGCAACTGGACGGGGATCGACAAGCTGTCGGTAGAAGGCAATGCGCTGGTGAAACGTATTCCTGAGCTGTATGTCGACCTCTCTTCCATTGCCAAAGGCTACGGCGTTGATGCGATTGCTCAGTATCTGCAATCACAGCACGTCGCAAACTACATGGTTGATATTGGTGGGGAGGTCCGCACCCGTGGCCATAACGGCGAGAAGAAACCCTGGCGCATTGCCATCGAACGGCCAAACGCCGGGGGGGAGCAGCAGGCGCAACTGGTGATCGAGCCGGGTGAGATGGCGATGGCCACCTCCGGGGATTACCGAAACTACTTCGAGCAGGACGGAGTGCGCTATTCTCATACTATCGATCCGCTCACCGGTAAACCGATCCACCACAATTTAGTGTCGATCACGGTGATCAGCCCGCTGTGTATGACGGCGGACGGCCTTTCTACCGGGTTAAACGTGATGGGGCCGGAGCGGGGTATGGCGCTGGCCAACCTGCTGGGGATCCCGGTGTTTATGATCGTGAAAACCGCCAAGGGGTTTGAAGAACGTTATTCCGATGCGTTCAAACCCTATCTGAAGAAAGGGTAGACGCTATGTTGACGATGTTTGCTGCATCCTTTGTGCTGTTTCTGCTGGTGGTGGGCGGGATGTCGCTGGGCTATGTGTTCAAGCGTAAAACCTTGCAGGGTAGCTGTGGTGGCATTACCGCGCTGGGGATGGAGAAGGTCTGTGACTGCCCGGAGCCTTGCGATGCGCGCAAAAAGCGCATGGCCAAAGAAGCACAGCGCCGAGAAATGCTGGAAAAACATCGGATCCTCTAGCCACACAGGTTTTCCATGTAGGGGCTCTGCACGGCCCCTCACCCCAACCCTCTCCCAATGTACATACCGAGTGCCTCATGAACACTTGTTTGGGGAGAGGGGGCTAGTGCGGAGTTGTGGTCAGGTGCCGGAGCTAATTTGTGGCACGTTCGGTCCCCTCTCCCAATGTACATACCGAGTACCTCATGAACACTTGTTTGGGGAGAGGGTCTAGTCCGGAGTTGCGGTCAGATGCCGGAGCTAATTTGTGGCACGTTCGGTCCCCTCTCCCTGTGGGAGAGGGTTAGGGTGAGGGGCGTCACTAGTCTACACTCTCCATATTGAGCTTTTAATAATTGGCTGTATACTTATACAGTGTTATTGGAGGCGCGATGCGTAAAATCATTCATGTCGATATGGACTGCTTCTTCGCAGCGGTAGAAATGCGCGACAACCCCAGCCTGCGCGATATCCCGCTGGCTATCGGTGCCAGCGCCGATCGGCGTGGCGTGATCAGCACCGCCAACTACCCGGCGCGCCGTTATGGCGTGCATAGCGCCATGCCGACCGCCACGGCGCTCAAGCTCTGCCCGCACTTGACGCTGTTACCGGGCCGCATGGCGGCCTATAAAGAAGCCTCGCAGCATATCCGTGAAATCTTTGCCCGCTATACCCCGCTGATAGAACCGCTCTCTCTGGATGAAGCCTATCTGGACGTGACCAACAGCACCCAATGCAACGGCTCTGCCACCCTGATCGCCCAACAGATCCGCCAGGACATTGCCGCTGAATTGAACCTGACCGCCTCGGCGGGCATTGCCCCGATCAAATTCCTCGCCAAGATAGCCTCCGAGTTGAACAAGCCAAACGGCCAATACGTCATCACACCGGCCCAGGTGCCCACTTTCTTGCAGCAACTGCCGCTGAGTAAAATCCCCGGCGTGGGCAAGGTCACCGCCAAACGGTTGGAAGAGGTTGGATTAATCACCTGCGCCGATGTGCAGAACTATAATCTGGCCGATTTGTTAAAGCGCTTCGGCAAATTTGGCCGGGTGCTGTGGGAACGCTGCCAGGGTATCGATGAGCGTGAGGTGTCTCCCGATCGTTTACGCAAGTCGGTAGGGGTCGAGCGAACGTTGGTAGCCGATATTCATGAGTGGGAAGATTGTGAGGCGTTGATCGTTGAAAAGCTCTACCCAGAGTTAGAGATGCGGCTGCGCAAGGTCAAACCGGATCTGCATATCGCTCGCCAAGGGGTAAAACTGAAGTTCCAGGATTTCCAGCAAACTACCCAGGAGCACGTTTGGCCAGTGCTCAATATTGAGGATTTGCTCAACGTTGCCCGTCAGGCATGGCAGGAGCGGAGGGAAGGGCGTGGTGTGCGCCTGGTTGGCCTGCATGTAACGCTGCTCGATCCTCAGTTGGAACGGCAGTTGGTACTGACGTGGTGATATTAAAATCGGGTGTGTTTAGTGCACAGCCGTAGGTACAATCGTTGGCAGTTCTTTGGGATTAAGACATTCAACGGGAAGAGTTAAAAATGGACGTGATTCAGCAAAAACCGGCCAAAAGATGGACATGGGCCGATTTACAAAGCAGCTATCGATTTTGGGGCCTGGTAGTTTATTTCACCGCGATTGTGACTAGCCAATATCTCTTTAATGCCTATTCGGCACTCTATATCCGGCAAACTGCAGATTTACCGATCTCGATGATTGGGGTCGCAGTTGGATTACAACAGGTTGGCATGCTGTTTGGAGCTTTGTTGGCCTGGATGGCCAGCCGGATGAAAAGTTATTATTTACTGTATCTCTTTAGCGGGTTGTATTTGTTTGGCCTGTTTTTGTTCTGCTTTCATACCAGCAATCACTTTTTGATGATAACGGGAGAGGTCCTGATAGGGATGGGGCTTGGGGCTATCATGCTGATCGTTCCGGCCTTTATCGCGGGGGCAGTTGGCAGCGTAGAGGCATTTGTGCTGTCATTTGGCCTGATGGTGACGTTAAAAATGGTGTTTGGCTCATCCATGATGGCGATAGCCGGATGGCTTTTTGATATGGAGCGGTTATTTTCCAGCCCTGAGAACTTCTTTACCCTGCTATTGGTCCCCGTCATTATCGGGACTCTGTTCCTGCTGCCGATTAAGGCCTGTTTATTTAATTGCGAACCGCCTGTGCGGCAAGCAATACCACAGCCGGTCAAATACCGCGATCCTGCCGTGACTTTCCTGCTGTTCTTGGTGCCGTTTTACAATATCTACTGGTTGGTAAAAATCCATGGGGAGATCAGAAATTACACCCAGTCCGCGGCTCTGCTAACGCCCAGAGGGGCTGGATGGTCAGCTTTTATTACCGCCTTTGTCACGCCGGTGATATTTTCCACACTTAACGACAATCTACGCGCCATCATTGAAAGCCATGGGCAAACCGCAAGGTATAAAACCTGGCTGATTATCCTGTTTGCTTTCCTGTTACCACCTGTTAGTGCGGCGTTGATACAGTCGCAGATGAATGAAATCAACGGCAATCTGAAGCGAGAAGAACAACTGTCATAAGGAAAAATGGGCCCAGCTTTTAACCGGGCCCAATAACTTATCCGCGCTCAGGGATCGCTTTTAGCAGAGCGGTCAGCAGCGTCCAGTATTGGCCAACGCTGGCGATATGCACCTGCTCATCCGGCGAGTGAGGCCCGGTGATGGTCGGCCCAATCGACACCATATCCATCTGTGGGTAAGGTTTCTTGAACAAGCCACACTCCAACCCGGCGTGGATCACCATGATGTTTGGCGTCTTGTTGAACAGCTTTTGGTAGGTTTCACGCACCAACTGCATCACAGGAGATTTGGCATCTGGCTGCCAGCCTGGGTAGCCGCCTTTCGGTGCTACTTTGGCGTTGGCCAGTTGGCCTAATGCGGTCAGCATATCCACCACATAGTCTTTACCGCTGTCGAGCAGGGAGCGGATCAGGCAAATGATCTCGGCTTCATGCTCGCTGGTGGTCACCACGCCGACGTTCAGCGAAGTTTCTACCACGCCTTTCACTTCGTCACTCATGCGGATCACGCCGTTAGGGGTACCGTTGAGCAGTGCCACAAAGCGGTTCTGGCTGTCTGCGGTTAGCGCCTGCAAAGCGGTGGTGGCTGGTTCGAGCAGAACGGTAATGTTCTTCTCTTTGGCAGACAGTTCGTTTTGCAGCGTTGCCAGGAACTGCTGGCTCAGGGCTTTCAGCGCATCGGCTTTGGCGGCCGGAACGGCTACTACGGCAGAGGCTTCACGTGGGATGGCATTACGCAGCGTACCGCCGTTCAGCTCCAGCAGGCGCAGGTTCAGCTCTGGCGTGTGGGCAAACAGGAAACGGGCCAGCAGCTTGTTGGCGTTGCCCAGGCCGTGATGGATATCGGCACCGGAGTGGCCGCCTTTCAACCCTTTCAGGGTCAGCTTCAGCGTTTGGTAACCGGCTGGCAGTGCTTCACGTTGCAGTGGCAGGGTGGTGATGAAATCGATCCCCCCTGCGCAGCCCATATAGATTTCGCCTTCCTCTTCGGAGTCGGTGTTGATCAGGATGTCGGCTTGTAACCAGTTTGGCTGCAGGCCAAAGGCACCGTCCATACCGGCTTCTTCCGTCATGGTCAACAGGACTTCCAGCGGGCCATGCTCTACGCTGTCATCGGCCAGCACCGCCAGCGCAGAGGCCATACCGATACCGTTATCGGCACCCAGCGTAGTACCGCGTGCCTTGATCCATTCGCCGTCGATATAAGGCTGGATCGGATCTTTGGCGAAATCGTGAACCGTATCGTTGTTCTTTTGCGGCACCATATCCAGGTGCGCTTGCAGCGCTACCGGCTTGCGGTTTTCCATACCTTTGGTGGCAGGCTTGCGCAGCAGAATATTGCCAACCTGGTCGCGCTCGGCATGCAGGTTCTTTTCTTTGGCCCAGTCGAGGATGTGCTGCGCTAGCGCTTCTTCATGGTAAGAAGGGTGCGGAATTGAGCAGATTTTGGCAAAAATATCCCACAGCGGCTGTGGCGAAAGTTGAGACAATTCAGACACTATAAGTCTCCTGTGACAGCATTTTCAGCAGGGAGTGAATGCTGTGCGGTTAGGGTGAGTGGCTATCTGTGCTTCAGGCACGTGAGCCTGAGAATATCATTTTATTTGCGGCTGTGCGCGCCCCGTATAACGCTGTTTATCGGCTTGGGCTCCCCGTTTTACGGGCGGTTGCGCAGATAAGCCACGCGGCTCGCCGCAAAGATAATCACAGGAAAAATGCATCAACTCCTCGGTTCAACTGGTATTCGTGGCGCGCAGTCTCTATAATCTCGCGCAACCTTTTTTCCCCCTGAACTACTGAGTAAGCCACATCATTGCTGGCTGGGACACCATTCTATGAGCGAAAAATACGTTGTTACCTGGGATATGTTGCAAATGCAAGCGCGCAAACTGGCTCACCGTCTGCTGCCTGCCGATCAATGGAAAGGCATCATTGCTGTAAGCCGTGGCGGCCTGGTACCTGCTTCACTGCTGGCACGTGAGTTGAGCATCCGTTATGTGGATACCGTCTGCATCTCCAGCTATGACCATGACAACCAACGCGAAATGAAGGTGCTCAAGCGCGCCGAAGGCGATGGTGAAGGCTTTATCGTCGTTGACGATTTAGTGGATACCGGCGGCACCGCCAAAGCGATCCGCGACATGTACCCGAAAGCCCATTTCGTGACCATCTTCGCCAAGCCTGCTGGCCGCCCACTGGTTGACGATTACGTGGTGGATATCCCGCAGGACACCTGGATCGAGCAGCCTTGGGATATGGCGGTGACCTTCGTGCCACCGATCGGCGGCCGTTAATCAGCCTCTGCTTCAAACGCCCGGCAATACCGGGCGTTGTTGTTTATGCAGCGGTTTCGTCAAATTCGGTAAATTCCCCGCCTTATCCCCCCAGAGTTAGGTACACTAGCACCTAGATATCCCGGCTATTCAAGCCTTGATGTAAGTCTCAGGAGGCTGTTGTTACCATGGCACAGGCCAACCTTTCCGAAGTACTGTTCAAACCTTCATTTAAACATGTCGAAACCTCGACGTTAGTCACCCGTGCCCATCATGCGGTAGGTGCCGATATGCACTCCGCCTTGGAGGGGGACACCGATGGCAACTGGTATCGCATGCTCAACCATCTGCTGTGGACCTGGCGCGGGACCGATCCGTTGGAGATCAGCGAAGTGTTGGCGCGCATTGCGGCCTCCAACGCAGAACATAGCGACGATCACCTGCTGGATACCGTGGTCGGTTACCGAAACGGCAACTGGATCTACGAATGGGTGCGCCAGGGGATGCTGTGGCAACAGCGGGCATTGGAGCAAAAAGATCCGCTGGTCGGCGGGCAATATTGGCTGAATGCCGCCAATCTATACAGCATTGCCGGTTATCCGCATTTAAAAGGGGATGAGCTGGCTGAACAGGCAGAGGTGCTCTCAAATCGTGCCTATGAAGAAGCTGCATTGCTGTTGCCATACCAGCTTAAAGAGTTGGAGTTCGCCATTGAGGGGGGTAGCTCCATCACCGGCTTCCTGCATATGCCCGATAACGGCCAGGCACCGTACCCAACGGTGCTGATGTGCGGTAGCCTGGATACTTTGCAGACCGATTATCACCGCCTGTTCCGTGATTATCTGGCGCCACACGGTATAGCGATGCTGACCATCGATATGCCGTCCATCGGTTCATCCTATAAGTGGAAGCTGACGCAAGATTCCAGCTTCCTGCATCAGCAGGTGTTGGCTCAACTGCCTTCCGTGCCTTGGGTTGACCATACGCGTGTCAGCGCCTTCGGCTTCCGCTTTGGTGCCAACGTGGCGGTGCGCCTGGCCTATCTGGAGTCGCAGCGTTTGCGCGGCGTAGCCTGCGTAGGGCCGGTGGTGCACAGCCTGCTGTGTGAGTTGAAGTGCCAGGACCACGTGCCGGATATGTATATGGACGTGCTGGCCAGCCGCATGGGCATGGCCAACGCCTCTGACAGCGTGCTGAAAACCGAGCTGAACCGCTATTCCCTGAAAACCCAGGGATTGCTGGGCCGCCGCTGCCCAACGCCGATGCTGGCCGCCTACTGGGATGACGATCCGCTCAGCCCAAAAGAAGAGTCGCAGCTGATCGCGTCTTCTTCACTGAACGGCAAACTGATCGCCATCCCGCGTACGCCGGTTTATCAGAGTTTCCATCAATCCTTACTGCAAATTTGTGATTGGCTAAGAGATAAAATGCGCTAACCAGTTGCTAATTTTTAACAGTTTGTTAAAAAGGGTGGACTACATTGTGGAGGTTGAAAAATGACGCTACCGAGTGGCCACCCTAAAAGCCGACTAATGAAACGCTTTGCCAGCCTGGGCCCTTATCTGCGCGAAGGGCAATGTGAGAACGACCGCTTTTTCTTTGACTGCCTGGCGGTCTGCGTCAACGTCAAGCCCGCGCCGGAAAAACGTGAATTCTGGGGCTGGTGGATCGAACTGCAGGCCGATAATTCCCGTTTCACCTATAGCTACCACTTTGGTCTGTTTGACAAGGAAGGGCGTTGGAACGAAGAAAAGATTAAAGATGCTGAAGTGAAAGAGAAGCTGGAAACCACGCTGCGCGTGTTCCATCGTCGGCTGGGTGAACTGCTGGCCACCATGGAGCTGAAGCTGGAACCCGCCGATGATTTCATCGAGCAGCCGATAAAACTCTCCGCCTAAATCAATTCCCCCGCAAATTTACGCCGAAATCGCGTTGTGCCTGTTGGCATAACGCGTCTCTCCTGTTACAACGTCCTTTGCATTCCTTTTAACTCCAACGGCAGAACTATTATGAACGGCAGCCAGACATTGGTTGTGAAATTGGGCACCAGCGTGTTGACCGGCGGTTCGCTGCGTCTGAACCGTGCCCATATTGTCGAACTGGTGCGCCAATGCGCCCAGCAACATGCAGCGGGTCACCGCATCGTTATTGTTACCTCCGGGGCGATCGCTGCCGGGCGGGAACACCTGGGCTACCCCGAGCTGCCTGCCACCATCGCTTCCAAGCAGTTGCTGGCGGCAGTGGGGCAGAGCCGGCTGATCCAGCTGTGGGAACAGCTGTTCTCGATCTATGGCATTCATATCGGGCAGATGCTGCTGACGCGTGCCGATCTGGAAGACCGCGAGCGCTTCCTCAACGCGCGTGACACCATGACCGCGCTGCTGGATAACCGCATTGTCCCGGTGATTAATGAGAACGATGCGGTTGCCACCGCAGAAATCAAAGTCGGCGACAACGATAACCTGTCTGCATTGGCTGCCATTTTGGCCGGTGCCGATAAACTGCTGCTGCTGACCGATCAGCAGGGCCTGTATACCGCCGACCCGCGCAATAACCCGGAAGCCGAGCTGATCCGTGAAGTGCACGGCGTTGACGATGCGCTGCGTGCCATTGCCGGTGACAGCGTTTCCGGTCTGGGTACCGGCGGCATGGGCACCAAACTCCAGGCGGCCGACGTGGCTTGCCGTGCGGGCATTGATGTGATTATTGCTGCCGGTAGCAAGCCGGGCGTAGTGGCCGATGTGATTGAGGGCAACCCGGTAGGCACCCGCTTCCATGCGCTGGAAACCCCGTTGGAGAACCGCAAACGCTGGATCTTCGGTGCGCCGCCTGCAGGCGAGATCACCGTTGACGATGGGGCGGTAGAAGCGATGATGGCCCGTGGCAGTTCACTGCTGCCGAAGGGCATCCGCGATGTTAAAGGTGATTTCTCACGCGGTGAGGTGATCCGCATCCGCAATCTGGCGGGGCGCGATCTGGCTCATGGCGTCAGCCGTTATAACAGCGATGCCATGCGCATGATCGCCGGGCACCACTCGCAGCAAATCAGCGAGATCCTGGGCTATGAATATGGCCCGGTGGCCGTGCATCGCGACGATATGATCGTAAGTTAAGGAGTGAACATGCTCGAGCAGATGGGGAAAGCCGCTAAACAGGCTTCCTGGCAGTTGGCGGTACTGAGCACGGCGAAAAAGAACCAGGTGTTGGCGGTAATGGCCGACATGCTGGAGGCTCGCAGCGAAGAAATTCTACAGGCGAATGAGCAGGATATGGCGCAGGCGCGTGCCACCGGGATGAGTGAAGCCCTGTTGGATCGCCTGTTGTTAACCCCAGCGCGTCTGGCTGCGATCGCCAACGATGTGCGCCAGGTCTGCCGCCTGAGCGATCCGGTTGGTCACGTGTTGGACGGCAATCTGCTGGACAGCGGCCTGAAGCTGGAGCGCCGCCGTGTGCCGCTCGGGGTGATTGGTGTGATCTATGAAGCGCGCCCCAACGTCACCATCGACGTCGCCAGTCTGTGCCTGAAAACCGGTAATGCGGTGATCTTGCGCGGCGGTAAAGAAACTCACCACACCAATCAGGCGACGGTGAAAGTGATCCAGCAGGCGCTGGAACAGTGCGGCCTGCCAGCGGCGGCGGTGCAGGCGATCGAAAGCCCGGATCGTGAACTGGTGAATGAACTGCTGCGAATGGATCGCTATGTCGACATGCTGATCCCACGCGGCGGTGCCGGGCTGCATAAGCTGTGCCGTGAGCAATCGACCATTCCGGTGATCACCGGCGGTATCGGCGTGTGCCATATCTATGTAGACGACAGCATAGACTACGACAAGGCGCTGACCGTCATCGAAAACGCCAAGATACAGCGGCCAAGCGCCTGCAACTCGGTCGAAACCCTGCTGGTTAACCGCACTATCGCTAACAGCTTCCTGCCTGCGCTGAGCGCGCGTATGGCCGCCGTTGGGGTAACGTTGCACGCCAGCGATAACGCCATGCCGTTGTTGCAGGAAGGGCCCGCGAAGGTGGTTGCAGTGGCCGCGGAAGATTACGATGACGAGTGGCTATCGTTGGATTTGAACGTGACGCTGGTGGACGATATCGATCAGGCCATCGATCATATTCGTACCCACGGCACCAGCCATTCCGATGCCATTCTGACGCGCTCGCTGAGCAACGCCGAGTATTTTGTCCGTGCGGTAGATTCCTCTGCGGTATACGTCAACGCCAGCACCCGCTTTACCGACGGTGGCCAGTTTGGCTTGGGCGCGGAAGTCGCGGTCAGCACCCAGAAACTGCACGCCCGCGGCCCGATGGGGCTGGACGCGCTGACCACCTATAAGTGGATTGGCTACGGCGACGATTTGGTGCGCAGCTAGGTTCAGGTTTAAATGATGCTAAAGGGCGCAGTGTGTAGATACTGCGCCCTTGTTGTTTCTGGCTATTGGCTCACTCGCCGCTTTGGATCATCGAGCCATCAAAGCAAACACCCCCCAGCCAAGGTATTCACGCGTGAACGCCACGTGGCGTTTTGGCGCTGTCGTCAACTGTGTCCGGACTTCCTCCGCCATGTCATCGTCGGGGTTTGCCTCTAACCACCGGCGCATCGTCAACCACATGGCTGCTACGTACCTGTCCCAACCTTCCTGATCTGCCAACACCATTTCTACGACGTCGTAACCGAGCGTGTCGAAAGAGGTGACAAGATCTGCCAGGGGGAGAAAGTCTGAGAGGGCATTGGCGCCACACTCTTTAGCGATTTCTTCCGTCGGCGGCAACAGACGCCAGTAAGGCTCACCGATTAGCAGGAGCCCGCCAGGTTTCAGGCTTTTACTCAGCAGCTCGAGAGTCCCGGCGACGCCTCCAGCAATCCAGGTGGCACCGACGCAGGCCGCCACGTCACATTTTTCATCGGCTACGTAACCGGCAGCGTCGTTATGGATAAAATCGACGCGATCGGTGACACCGAGTTCCTCTGCGCGCAGTTTGGCCTGTTGAGTAAATAACGGGCTCATGTCGATGCCAGTACCGGTGATGTTGTAGTCGCGCGCCCAGGTGCAGAGCATCTCCCCCGAACCGCTGCCGAGGTCGAGCACTCTCGTGCCTGGAGCCATACGTAATACTGCGCCGAGAGTGGCGTACTTCTCGGGCGTGAACGGGTTATGGATGCGGTGAGCACTTTCGCAGATAGTGAAAATACGTGGGATATCCAATGCAGAATTCCTTTCATTGATTTGTGTAGTGTCAGAGGTTGCTGTGATTGCTTTTTCTGCCAGCAGGGCAATCAGTTTTCCTTCGAACGTTTCGCTGACTGGCCATGCTGCACTATCCGGGCCGGGGAGCACGGTGAGGCCGCAATCACCGATCAGGTGGAGATATTCTTCATCGTGCCAGGCCGTCATTTGGTTACCAAAGCGGATAGCGTCACCATTTTCTTCGATGGCCCAGAACAACGTTGAGCTGGTCTGCGCCGTTTCATCCCAGGCGTGTTCCGTCAATAACAAGTGAGGCCTGGCGAGAAACAGTCCTTGCGGACAGCGTTGCCAGCTCGGTGCAGCCATGCCCTGACGCTTTATTTCATCAAAGGTATGCACTTCTGCCAGCAGCTTGCCTCCTGGAACTAACCACTGTGCGCAACGGCTAAGCAAGGTATGGGCGTCCACCGCGCTGAAGACATTCAGTTCACCAAAGGTCATCATGATGAAATCGAACCGCTTCTCCGGGGAGTACATCCGTACATCCTGTTCGATATATTCAATGACCAATCCTGCCGCCTGTGCTTGCTGACGGGCATAGGCGATAGATGCTGGAGAGAAATCCACGCCGGTACAGTGAAAGCCTTGCTCTGTAAGCATGCGGGTGTAAAAGCCGGGGCCGCAGCCGAGATCGAGAATGCGTGCGCCTGCTGGGAGCTGGCTGGTGATCCATGCCACCTGCCGTTCAATGACCGGTAGTTTCCGGCTGGCCCAGTCGTGCTCCTGCGACAAGTGGTTCTCCAGCATGCGTTGGCTAAACGCCGGATCGTTCCAAGGGATTTTGCTTTCATCTGGCGACAGTTTTATGGGGTGGGAGCCAGAAATAATCGTGTTGATGTCCATCACACTCTCCTTAGCGGTTGTCCAACTGGGCGCGAACGTTGTTCAGCCCGCTGGTATTGATGCGGTACGGTTGTCCATTGACGGACTTGATCAGCTTTTTGGTTTTGAGTTTTTTGAATACGGCGAGCGTGCAGTCGCTGAGCAGCAGCCCTTCACGGCTGTAGCATTCAACGGAAGTGACGCGGCCGGATGTATCGCGGACGTGCGCAATACGTCCACCTTTGGCGAGAACGTGTAAGGTACGTTGTTCCTGACGGGATAAATTCATGCTGAAAAACCTGTTAATCATCATGTGCAAAACGTGCAAACACACAGCGGTGTCCGCATTCGATTTCGGCGCATTGATAATCAGTCCGGCCTGAAAAGGTCGGGAAGCTGATTATCGGATGATTACATTCTCCAGCATCAAAGCCTCGGTATGAGTTGAAAGGGTTTTACGCAACGATGTTAACACATGTTTTTTGTATGGGAATAAGCAGCCACTTAAAAGTGTGATCCTTGATACATCAACGCTAATGTTGTCGGGCGAGAGTGAAGGCGATCCAGCATACTGAATCGCACAGACTCGAACGATTAACTTAGGTCATGTAATGTTTTATCCACCGGCGGAGTTAGCGTGATATTCAGGAAATCCACCGATAACCCGCGACGTTCAGGCGTACAGCACATCACACCGATTTTCGCTGGGCCCTGCGGAAAATAACACAAGCGTAGCAGCGGCCAGTGATGACCCTCCGTTGAGTATTGTAACCGCAGGCTGTTGCCTTTGCGGGTCAAGCGAAGCCAGAATTCACGCGGATCATCCGTAAAGGTGCCGGTTGCCCAGTCTGAATTCTCCAGCGTCAGCACGCTGCCGATTGCGGGAGCGCCGTCGTTAAACTCAATGCCGGCTTTAAGCCAGTGTTGGTCATCGGTCATGAACATGAGCCCGGCCTGGTCATACAGCGTGGTGAAGTCCGCGCAGACCTTAACCTGAAAGGTGAAGTCTTCACTGACGTCGGTGGCGAAGATGTGCCCTGAAAAACGCTCAAACCCGTACCAGGTTTTTTGCCAGAAGTCGGTTTTGTCATTTGTGACAATGCTTAACTTGCCGCTATCGCACTGCCATTGTTCGGGTTCATTAATCCAGTAAAAGGAATCAAGCATCGGTCCTCCCAGGGCCAAAAAATACACCTTTGTCTACAGGAAATCAGTTTATGCCTTTGTTGATACAATGACCTCCCCCCGAAGCCCATCGTCTTTCAGCGCTTTGATGCGCCAGACCAGCGTCAAAAATGGGGCTGTCGGTATCATTATCGCCTTGGCTGGTGGTTCCAGATTAAATAATTCTGCAAGCAAGCCCACAAATATTGATTGAGCGCAGATAGCGACTCGTTTCAAGTTTGATAGTCTCTGATCGCCCATTGGTTAACCGGCATCTTTAACCAACACATAAATTCTAAAGCAACATTGTTATATTTCAGGTGGGTAATAATGAAAATTGCAAGCCAAAAATTCATTGACGGGGAAAGATACCAGCTGGAATTTTATGACGGGTTTGATCGCGGTTATCTCGATGAGTCTCATTGGCTTCCCTACTATCTACCGCAGTGGAGTAGCCGGGAGTTATCCTCACCCAGATTCGAATTTTCTGAAAACGGCTTTTCACTTAATATCGAGCAAGATCAACAGCCCTGGTGCCCGGAGTTTAATGGGGAAGTCAGAGTATCTTCTCTGCAAACCGGTGTTTACTCTGGCCCGGAGGGGTCACTACTTGGTCAGCATCGCTTTTCGCCAGACTGCCGGGTGCGTCAGGCACAGGTGGCTGAGAAAAAATATCTGCCAAAATATGGCTATTTCGAACTGCGAGCCAAATGCCTTATTGCAGCAAACAATGTCGCTGCACTCTGGATGATAGGTTACGAAGATCTCCCCGAGCGGTCTGCGGAGATTTGCCTCTTCGAGCTTAAGGGTAAGAATATCCGTAACGGCTACTCTCTGATTGGTTATGGGGTTCATCCCTTTGGCGATGCCCGCATTAGGGACGAATTCTATGAGGAGCCTGTTGAGATTGATGTCACTCTATTCAACACTTACGCCATTGCATGGACGGAAAGCAAGATTGATTTCTTTATCAATGATCGAAAAGTGAGAACCATCAATCAATCACCCGATTATGAAATGCAGCTGATGTTAAATATTTATGATCTTGAAAATAACAACGCAGAACATATGCGTTTTTATATCGACTATGTTGCCGGGTTCCGCTGTAACGACTTGTGAAGCCAAGCCCCATCGCCCTGTCCTCAGGGCGTGGTTTGCCTTTGTAGAAACAAGCGCTGCAACAAGGTCCGCTCTTGCTGTCCATTCATCCGCCCGCTTTGTTACGATCAATGATCAAGATAGAGATAGTGCATCCAGCTTGTCATGCGTAACAGCACCTTACGCATCACGGAGACATGGGTAAAGTGATCGGAATACACCGCCACCTGGGCAAATATCCCGTCTGGCAAGGCATCAACATCCGCATTCGGCTCTAACTCAATCACCGCCAGCACGCCATCGGAACCCGGTATCATGCTTAATGATTGCAGGGTTCCCTGCGCCTGGTATGTCCCGCTGGGAACGACGGGAAGTATGCTGGTCAGTCTCCCCTGAAATACCTGGCCAGGTAGCGCATTGAAGACGATCTCGGCTTGATCGCCCGATTTCAGGCGTAACAGCGAATTTTGTCTGAATTGCGCGACGATTTGCCGTTTTTGTTGCGGGATAAACACCATTACCGGGCGCAATGGTAGCGCCGCCGCGTAAGTTCCTGGGCGGATAAGCACCTGGGTTACATAGCCATTACTGGGGGCGCGAACCACGGTTTGGTCGAGGTTGTATTTGGCTTCTGTCAACTGGGCTCGTAGGCTGACTATCTGCGACTGTTCTCCGTTGACGACGCTGTTTAGTTGGCTTTTAATCTGTGCCTGTTCAGCCAATGAACTTTTCACCAGCGCATCCTGTGCCAGAAAATTTTGCCTGGCGTTATCAATGTCGCTTTCGGAGAACGGGTTTACCTTGGCCTGGCTTCCTTTAATATAGCGCTGGTAGTCTTTATATAAACGATCGCGTTCGGCAATCACCCCAGAGGTATGGGCGACGGCTTCATCTAATTGCCCCTGAAGCACCTGGATGCTATGGATTGCCGTCATTAAATCGGCCTGTAGCCTATCGACACGTGCCTGATATCGGGTCGGTTCTATTTTAAAAAGCACGTCACCTTTTTTGATAAAGGTATTCTGCTTATCAGTGACCTCACTGACGATGCCAGTCACCTGCGGGGTAATGGGAATGGAAATCACGGCCTTTTGCGCTTGAAAGGTATAGGGGTGGTTATAATTCATTAATAAAATCAGTGCACCTACTAAAACCACACCACCCAATGCTGCGGTGGGGACCGTCCATTTGTTTACCGGGATTTTAAATATTTTGAATATGCCATAGGCCAACGCAACATAGGTAAGAATAATGAGCAAGTCCATGGAGTTACTCCGCAGAAGGTGTTTTGGTTTCGCTGATGCTTTGTTCCAGCTCGGTTATTCTTTGCTCTAAGCGGACAAATGGATCTTGCTGGCCTTGCATGCCCCAACCGCGCTCAGGCCGATACAACGTGGCCCATATCCATAAAAAAGGCCACATCACATGCAGAGTAAACAAACTGACCCAACCTGCGACATGGATCGCGTCCGCATGCGGATGATTGCGCGATTTTGCAATCAGATAAGGAATGTCATGGAGAATAATGATCCCATAAAAAATGACGAGGAAGACAACAATGAGTACGCCTAACGCAAAGTAGTTTAGGAACATGGTGGCCTCGGCTAAGTAAACTCACCCGACGGATTAGGAAAGTGCGCTATTGGTTGCGCCACCTTGTCTGTTAGGCGTGTATTAGTGGGTTATCATTGACTGTAGTGGATAATGATTTATGAATATTGATATTTTTCATCTACTCTGGCAGTGCCCGCCGAAAATGACATGTCGGTAGATAAAACACCTATGGCAACGCTAAAAGGATGTTTCTTCATATATCGTCTCGGTGGGGAGAGGTCAGTTCATAAAATATAGCACCATCCAAAAAATCTGGCGGTATGAGAACATTTTTGTTGGCGAGTTATCAGCAACCTTTGTCGATAACGGCGCTAAAATGGTAGTGTCTATGAACTAGTTTCATAAGTTCTGTCCGAACAGGCAAGGTTTACGTCAACCAAGGGAATACGCATGCTGAAAGAAAACTTCAATGAGCTACAGGTTTTTCTCGTCGTGGCGAGGGAGAGAAGTTTTACCAAAGCGGCGGGTAAGCTGGGTGTTTCACAGTCTGCACTCAGCCACGCTATAAAGGCGCTGGAGGAGCGTTTAAACCTGCGTCTGCTAACTAGAACCACTCGCAGCGTTGCCCCCACGGAGGCGGGTGAGCGGATCATTGCCTGTCTCGAACCCCGTATTGCAGACCTTGAACAGCAGTTGGAAGCTCTCGTTCAACTGAATGGTTCCGCTTCCGGTAATATTCGGCTTTCGGCGGGCGAACATGCGGTGCGCAGCCTGCTATGGCCAAAGCTAAAGCCGTTTCTACGGCAATACCCGGAAATCAACGTTGAGCTGGTGGTAGATAACGGATTTATCGATATTGTGGATGGGCGTTTCGATGCCGGAGTTCGCCTTGGCGAAAGCGTCGATAAGGACATGGTTGCCGTGAAGATCGGCCCGGATATGCGTATGGTGGTGGTTGGCGCGCCAGCGTATTTCGCCACCAACAGCATTCCGCAGACACCACATGAACTGCAGGATCATCAGTGCATTAATATGCGTTTACCTACCGCAGGCGGCTTATATCACTGGGAGTTTGAGAAAGCAGGCAAGCCGCTGCGCGTCAGGGTTGAGGGCCAACTGACGTTGAACTTGTTGTCGGAGAGAATCGACGCGGTGCTGTCAGGGTTTGGCCTCGCCTGCGTGCCAGAGGATATGGTCCAGGGCTTGGTCAAATCCGGCGAACTTGTTCAGGTGCTGCAAGAGTGGTGCCCCTCTTTCCCGGGTTACTATCTCTATTACCCCAGTAGAAAGCAGCATCCTCCCGCGTTTGCTCTATTGATTGATGCGTTGCGCTGGGGTGATTAAATGGCTTGCGGGAAACCGCAAGCCAGAGAAACCTTAACGACCCACGCGCGCCTGTAAGGCGGCCGGATAACGTTCACCCACGATTTTCACCTTCTCCAGCGCTTGAGTCATCTTGAGCAAATCATTCTGGGAAAGAATGAGATCTGCAGCCCCCAGATTCTCTTCCAGCCGATGCAGTTTGGTTGTCCCTGGGATGGGCACAATCCACGGTTTTTGTGCCAGTAGCCAGGCCAGAGCAATTTGCGCTGACGTCACGCCTTTCTCTGTGGCAAGTATTGTCAGCAGGCTGACTAACTGCTCATTCGCTTCCAGCGCCTCTGCGGCAAAACGCGGCACCTTGCTGCGGAAATCATCTTCACCGAACGTCGTGCCGGTCTTGATGGCTCCGGTCAAAAAGCCTTTGCCCAATGGGCTGAATGGCACGAATCCAATCCCTAACTCTTCCAGCACCGGCAGGATTTCCTGCTCAGGTTGACGCCACCACATTGAGTATTCACTCTGTAGGGCGGTAACCGGCTGTATCGCATGAGCGCGCCGAATGGTTTGCACGCCAGCCTCTGACAGGCCGAAGTGTTTGACCTTACCTTCAGCAATCAGATCCTTCACGGTACCCGCAACGTCTTCAATGGGAACATCGGGATCGACGCGGTGTTGATACAGCAGATCGATCACGTCGGTTTTAAGCCTGCGCAGTGAGCCTTCCACTGCCTGGCGGATATGCTCTGGTCGGCTGTTTAAAATCTGCTGTTTGTTGTCATCACCAAAGGTAAAGCCAAATTTAGTGGCGATAACGACCCGATCGCGCAAGGGTTTTAAGGCTTCGCCGACCACTTCTTCATTCAGATACGGGCCATACACTTCGGCGGTATCGAAAAAGGTCACGCCACGCTCAACGGCTGCGCGGATAAGTTCAACGGCCTGACGGGTATCCGTTGCCGGGCCATAGCCGAAGCTCAACCCCATACAGCCCAGGCCCAGCGCTGACACTTCCAACCCGGATTTACCGAGATAACGTGTTTGCATTCGGGAATTTCTCCAATTTTATGTCGTTAAACGTCGAGTTTGCGGCCGGTCAGCCGTTCCACCATGGCCGGATCGCGATGCGAGAAGAAAGCACTGGTCGCGCTTGCAGATGAACTTATGTTAGCGGGTAAAGGCAGGGAGATAATCACGGATAATAGGATAGGCACTATGAGTAGAATTCATCAATGTGGCCGTTTCGTGGCTTCAAGCCTCACCTTGTAAGGGAGGCCCAAATCCCAGCGGCTTTGCCAGTGTGCGATGAACTGCCTGGTAACGTCGGGCATATGGCGCAGTACCACTACGTTTTCGCTATTTAGTGTCTCAGCTGAGGGAGCATAGTTAAACGAGCCGGTTTCCACCGTCTTGCCATCGACAATAATCGTCTTGTCGTGCTGAATATGATAATGCCCATCGATGCGCATCTGTATGCCGTGAGTGGCCGCGAAGTTAATCGCGGTCTGGCTGGTTTTGCCCTGATTCCGGCGTTTGTCGACTACCACGCGCACCTCCACTCCCCGATTGTGCGCCGCTACCAGCGCCTGGGTGATATCGGGTGCCTGGAAAGAATAACCTATCATTTGGATGGACCGATGTGCGTGGCCGATAATGTTGAGCACCAACGCCCGCGCCGAGCCCTCAGGCGAAAACCCCACCTGCACGTTAGGAGCCGCATTGGCAGCGGCAGGCAAGGCGACGGCAGCGATCAGCACTAGCCGATTTATCAGGTTTTTAAACAATTCTGTGCTCCAAGGTGAACGCGGTAGGAATAACAAAGCAGCAGGCTCTGGGCCAGGTTCGGTGAGTTTAACTTGGTCGCAGGGGGCATTTCACGACTAAACTGGTTGATCAATTGACCTCTATCAAAATAGTCAACAGTATGTCATTTGGATGATGCTCAGGCTGAAGCCTGTATCAACTGACCCCCTTAAGATTTTAACTTTTTAATGGATTAACCCTGATGGATAACCTCGCTCGGCTGTTCTCCTCACTGCAAGCCCGCCTTCGCCCGGAAGACGTGGCTGAACTGATCCTCACGCAATTGGGGGACTCCCTGACACCCGTAGAAACGGCTCTGCTACGACAGGCGGCAGCTGGGTCACTGAAGTCCGGCCTGGTACAGATGACCTCGATGATGCAGGAGTTTCGTCAACCGATTGCTCCAGAGAAACAGGTGGCGAAGGCAGGGGAGTTGTTTGCTGGTGCCCCGGTGTTGGACAGCATTGATTGCAGCGATATTCAACAGGTTCGCCAACTGATTGAGCAACTATCGGTGGAGATCCAGAAAGCCCCAGGCAGTAATAATTTTATGGCCGACCGTTTCAGCCGTGCGCAGCGGCAGCAGGCGGGCATGGATATCTCCAAACGGCGCTATAACAAGCTGTTCCGTTTTCTGCAGCGTTTTGAGAGCAAGCTGGCGACCTACCAACTGGAAACGCAAAAATACCAGGCGACCCGGATGGCCAAATCTGGGCTGGCGATGATGATCCGCTATGAGGATTTTGCCTCCACGCCGGACGTTGCCTGCTTTATTGCCTGGCTTTCCGCCCGCCTGAACCGCCGCAGCGTGTTTACCAACCAGGCACAGGATCGTGCTTTTGACCAGATTGGCGAGATGCTGCTGGCGCGGGTACAACAGGCGCCGACATCGGCAGGCTGGTACGCCATTGCCCATATCATGCCGGATCGTGACATCGTAAAGCACCTCGACGATCGGCAAAAGCTGAGCCTGTTCACTCTCTATCTGGCACAGCTCAATGAACTGGCCGGATTGCTACAATTGATTTGGCAACGCAATACCTTCAATCGCCAGACCATGATTGTGAAGCGTGGCGACGACTCCTCTACCTGGAATGCCTTGGCCGGAGCCTGGAACAGCGCCCGGCAAGGGTGGCTTGCGCTGGCTGTCGTATTAGGGATGGAGGAGATGGTCGAACAGATGTGCCTGGGCAAAGTGCTGCGCCTGATGGCTGGGGACGTCGCCGCCTGGCACTATCAGACGGGCGGTGGGTTGGAGCCGGATACTCAGGTGTGGGCGCATCTGCCGTTGCCTTGGGAAGTGTTTTCTGGTGCCAGCAGTTGCACCAAAGCCGATGTGCAGCGGGTTTGCGAGCAGTTTGGCGTCGATCCTTATAACAAGGGGTGGATCGGCCCACGCCGCAATCGGCAGGCGGTGGCGTTTGTGCCAACGCCGGAGCTGGTTCATGGCGTGGTGGTCGATAAGCCGGAGATCGCCCTGATACTGCGCAAGGCGGGCTATTTTTCCGGGAAAGGCGGTTAGCCCGCTTGACCGGGCTGACGGCTCGTAGATAATAGCCCTAACTCTGGTATAGCTCAGTGGTAGAGCAGTCGGCTCTCCATCCGACTGGACACAGGTTCGAGCCCTGTTGCCAGAGCCTTTCATTTTGCTTGTTCCGTAATGCGAACATCGTCTCTTTTCCCCATAGCCGCCTGTTTAACCTCTTCGCCAAGACGCTGGATAATATCCTGACGCAGCAGGAATTTTTGTATCTTGCCCGAGGCGTTACGCGGCAGGCTGTCCACCATCACCAGATGTTCCGGGTATTTGTATTTGGCGACCCGCTTGCGCCCGAAGAACGCGATGACCTCCTCCAGGGTGAGTGAACCGTAAGCGGCCTTTAGCACCACGTAGGCACAGGATCTTTCCCCTAATCGTTCATCCGGCATGGCAACAATAGCGGCATCATGGATACGAGGATGTTGCATCAGGATATCCTCCACTTCGCGGCTGCTGATATTTTCCCCGCCACGCACGATAATATCCTTCTTGCGGCCAGTAATTTTAATGTAGCCGTCAGCGTCCATGCGGCACAGGTCACCGCTGTAGTACCAGCCATCCTCATCCAGCGCACGGGCGCTCAGCTCGGGTTCATCCAGATACCCCATAAATACGTTGGGGCCACGTGAGGCTTCTTCACCTTCTTCGCCGTAGGGGAGTGGATTGCGGTCTTTATCTACCACTTTGATTTCTACCCCAGGTGCGGCAAAACCGTCGGTGTTGAGCACGCGGGAAAGGGGATCGTCCAGGTTGACCACCGCGTGGGGCGAACTTTCCGTTGAGCCATAGACGCTGAGCAGTTTAATGCCCATTTGCAGGCAGTCCTGGGCAATTTTTTTCGGGATGGTGGTGCCGCCGCACAGGAAGAAGCGTAGCGATGAGATGTCGTGCGGCTGCTGTTGCAGGGTGCATAACAGGTCATAGACAAAAGGCGTTGCTCCGAGTACGCAAGTGCAGCGCTCTTGTTGCAGCAGGGCAAGGCAATCGAGCGGATTAAAGATATCGAGCAGGACGCTGCGTGCGCCAATCAGAAAGGGGGCCGTCACGCCGTGCAAGAAACCGGTCGCATGCCCCAGCGGAGCGGGCATCAGGAAGGTATCCAGCCAGGTAAGATTGAGTCGTGCGCAGTAGGCACGCTCGCTGGCCAGAATATTGTTGTGCGTCAGCATCACGCCTTTGGGCTTGCCTTCGGTGCCGGAGGTGAACAGTACGGCGGCCAGTTCATCGCCATGCACGCTGATCGGCGTGGTCAGTGGCGGAGTATCCCGCAGCAACTGGCTAAGTGCAGGTGTTGTGGTTGCGGGGGAAAGCTTGTCGACGGCAACGACCTCTAGCAGATCGGGAAGCTGATCCCGCAGCGGCAGGATGAGGTCAATTGGCCGGGTGTTTCTGAACGAGGTCGGCGCGAACAGCACCCTGGCCTGGCATTTGTTCAGCACCCAGACCAGCTCGGCCTCTCGCCAAGAGGGGAGCAGGGGAACGGAAACTGCCCCCGTTTTCAGGCAGGCCAGGTAGATCACGGTAAACTCACACCAGCCGGGAAGCTGAAATGCGACGCGGTCACCCGGTTGGATACCGCAGGAGATCAGCCATGTTGCCAAGCTACTTGCTGCGCGGTCGAGGGAGGCATAGGTGTAGGATGTTCCCCGATTGTCGATCACGGCAATCTTTTCCGGCATGGCCTGCAGCGTTTGATGCCAGTAATCGGCAAGCGAGGCATCGCCCCAAAAACCTTGCTGCCGGTATTTGGCCCGGCGTTCGGGATTGAGTTTTATCGTGACACTCATTGTTTATCTCTATTCATTATTTCTGGGGGGATGGTGAACTGTTCTGGTCCGGTAAACATTGCCCCTCACCCTAACCCTCTCCCATAGGGAGAGGGACCGATCGAGCGTGTTTGAAATTGTAGTGACCCACCTTTGATCAGTGACGAGCGGTTTGCTGATAGGGTCTCTTTACTGCCAAAAGTGCAAGGGCTATCAGCTCCCTCTCCCTACGGGAGAGGGTTGGGGTGAGGGGCTGGCACGCTCTTTCAGGCAGACGCTCACCCGTAGCGAAACTCAACGCCAAACGTCCCCAGAGGATATTCCCACTGCTTAAGAATGGTGTCGCCGCACAGCACGCGGCAGGTCCCGCATTCCAGACAACCGGCGGAATCGAAATGGATATTGCCTGCGCTGTCTTGCTTATACAGCCCGGCAGGGCAGGCCAGCATCAGCTTACGGAACTCGTCCATATTGGGGTTATCCACCAGAATGATGTGCGGATGGCCTTCATTGACATGGAACTTGTTGATGCCCAGTTTGACGTCTACGTTGACCGGATTTTCGCTGCTCATAGCGCTGTTGCCCCCTTGATGCCGTCTTTCAATAAATTCATCAGCCCAATCTGTTTCACCCTTTTCATCAGAGCCTTACGCACGGGCTGAGTGGGGCTGCCATCGATGGTGAACATATCCCCCATGATGTCCGCGACCATGCGCGGATACTGGGTAAACAGGCGCGGGTTTTCCATGAGCGCAGGGATTTTGCGAAAGTGGTGCACCTCATGCATCACGCAGTTTTGCTCCAGGGCGTGCTTATATTCCCCCAGGCTGCTGGCGGAAAAGTTCTGCCGCTGCTTGGCCGCGATGGCCGTATTGGCGGCGGCCTGTGCCGATGCAATAGCGAGATCCATGCCACGTATGGTAAAGCCCAGGTTCAGGCAGAATCCTGCCGCGTCGCCGACGATCATCACGCCGCCGTCAGCCAGCGTTGGCACCATGGCCTTGCCGCCTTCCGGAACCAGATGCGCGCCGTACTCCAGCAGTTTTCCTCCCTGGATCAGTGGGCGAATGGAGGGGTGCTGTTTAAAGTCCTCCAGCATCTGGGGTACGCTTTTCCCCGCGTGGCCAATCTCCCCCAGGCCGCATACCAGCCCTAAAGAAATGGAGTCCCGGTTGGTATAGAGAAATCCGCCCCCCATCAGGCCATTGGACGGGGAACCGGCAAACAGCCAGGCGGCTCCGTCATTGCCAGAGAGGTTAAAGCGATCTTCGATCACCGAGGGGGATAAACCGATAAGCTCTTTGACGCCTACCGCATAGTGATGCGGTGAAGAGGGGGGCACCAGGTTAATCGAGCGGCCGAGCATGGAATTCACGCCGTCAGCCAGGATCACTATGTCAGCCTTCAGGATATCGTCGCCCGCCTGCACGCCGGTGACTTGATTACCTTCCCGTATCAGCGCGTCGACGCGGACACCCGAGATAAACTGTGCTCCGGCCTGTTCGGCTTTTTCCATCAACCAGGGATCGAACCGGTTGCGCAGCACGGTATATGATGCCTGGGCGGCAATGTCCGGTTTCTCGCTGTGAAAATCGAGCGTGACGGCGCTTTCTTCCGTCATGAATGAGATCTTTTCGCGGGTGACTTTACGTTCTACCGGCGCTTCCTCAGCGAACCCGGGCATAATGCGTTCCAGACTATGGGCATACAGGCGCCCCCCGGTCATGTTCTTACTGCCAGCGCTGTTGCCGCGTTCGATGACCAGTACATCCAACCCGGCCTGCGCCATCACGTAGCTGGCTATGGCACCAGCGACGCCAGCACCGACCACGATGGCATCAAATTTATCATCCGACATGCTTATGCTCCCTATCCCGCCGCGGGTGTGCGGCGAGATGCGTGCGGTGAATCAAAGGGTTAATGACCTAATTGGTCGATCAGGGCTGGGACCACTTTGTAAATGTCGCCCACCAGGCCGTAGTCGGCATAGTTGAAGATCGGGGCGTTTTTGTCCTTGTTCACCGCGACAATGATCTTGGCACCGTTGCCGCCGACCATATGCTGGATCTGCCCGGAAATGCCCAGCATCAGGTAGAGATCGGATTTCAACTGCACGCCAGATACCCCGATATAGCGCTCGCGTTCCATCCAGTTTTCGCCCTCGGCGATAGGGCGAGAGCAGCCAACCTCTGCTCCTAACAGGGCTGCCAACTCATGGACCATTTTCAGGTCGTCCTGTGCAGCCAGCCCACGTCCGACACCAACCACGCGTTTGGCCTTGCTGAGATCGACGCTGCTCAGCGCTTTGGCACGGCGCTCCTTGCAGAGGATTTCCTGACGCGGGGCAACATAGCTGAGCTGAGTGACCAGGCAGTCATGCGCCGGGTCGGCAGCGGCAGGTTCCACCACACCGGGAGCCAGGGTGATGATGGCGGTGGTGGAGTTGATCTTTTCTTTACCGAAGGCCAATCCGCCATACATACGGTGTTCGGCGATGAAATCAGCCCCGTCGACGTGCACGGCGGTCACATCGTTCACCACCGCTGCGTTCAGCAGTACCCCCAGGCGGGCGGTGAGTGCTTTACCACGTTTGGTGGCAGCCATCAGCACCAAGGCTGGAGTTTGTTCGCCGTTCACCTCTTTCAGGATATCCGCCAGGGTCTCAGCATAATTTTCAATACGCTGCAGTGCAGAGGTTTTCTCCAGCACGTAGATGCCGTCTGCCCCCAGAGACTTGAGCCGGGCAACCTGTTCGCTGTCCTGCACGAGGGCATAAACATGCTCGCCCCACTGGCGTGCACCTGCCATCAGTTCACCGTAGCGCTCAACGTTGTCGCTGAACACCCATACGTTTGTCAGTTTACTCATGATGATTTTCTCCAGTCGTGGGTTAGTTCAGCACTTTTTTCAGATGGTCCGCCAGCTCGGCAATGGCTTCCGGCGAGTCGTTTTCCAGAATGATGCGTTGGCGCTGTTTCTGCGGCGGTACGGTGATCTCGACCAGCTTGGCCAAAGGCGGCGTCTGGCTCCAGGCGATATCATTGGCTTGCCACTGATTGACCGGTTTTTTCCCGGCGCCGAGGATCGCCTTCATTGTCGGAATGCGGGGAACGTTAATATCTGAGGTTACGCAGATCACCGCTGGAAGCGGCAGTTCAAGCACTTCTACTTCTTCTTCGAGCGTGCGCTCAACCAGCACACGGTCACCGGCAAACTGGATTTGGCTGACGGCATTAACGGTAGGGAGCTGTAAGATCTCCCCAACCAACAGGCCCACCTGTTGTGCATACAAATCCCCGGAACCTTCACCAAACAGCATCAGGTCAAAGCCGATTTTATCTGCGGCGGCGGCCAGTGCGTGTGCGGTATCCATCGGCAGCGCGTTTTCCAGTTGCGCATCCTGCACCAGATAAAGCTCATGAGGGCCGCGCGACAGCACGTCCTTACGCACCTTGGAGTTTTGCAGCAGCGAGCCGCCCACGCAGAGCGCGGTAATCTGATCGTTCTCGGTGGCCAGTTGGGTGGCGGCCTCGATCGCATTCAAATCGAACTGGCTGATTTTGGCTTCGGCGTGATCGAAATCGAGCGTACGTTGTGCGGTAACCACAATATCTTGCTCTTCGGGGACCAGCTTAAAGCAGGTTATTATTTTCATGATATCTCCTGTGGGTCGCTCGCTGGCGGCAGAGAGCGTTCTATCAGCGGAAAGGACAAAAAGCATGACAATATATTGCGAGTGCGCAGGGGGATTTACGACTGGATAATCTGTTTTTGTTGCTAACAATCTTGCAAAAAAATGGCTAACAACGGATGGATTGCCGTGCGGGAAAATGGTTTGCCAGTGAGTAAGGTAAGCCGGCGGCGCGAACGTCGTGATTTTATTTTCGTGCCATCTTGCATGCGGGGCAAACTATCTTGTTTTAGTCGTCTGGGCTCATATTGTATATTGTTTTCTGTCGCTCTATTTTAGCCACTGATCATTTTGCCAAAGCCAACTGTATTGTGTGGAGGTTGCCATGTTTCAGCGCTGTTTCGATAATAAAAAAGAAGCCCTTTTTGCGCAGGGGATGACGCCAAAACTCTCGCGGTTCGTCATCAGTGACGATCCCAACTGGGAGTCTGGGCATCATGTGCATAATGATGAGAGCGAACTGATTTACGTTAAGCAGGGGGTGGCCAGGCTGGTCATCGACTCCTCTTACTACGTGGCACACGCTGGTGATATCGTGGTTATTGAGCCTGGCCGACTCCATGCGGTAGCATCTGACTGCACCTCTCCGGCTACCACCTATACCTGTGCCGTCCATGGCTTCAAGTTTCAGGGCTGGGAAGAGAATCAGATTTTACAGCCTCACTCCTGCCCGGTAGTTTCCGTTGGGCAAGGGGGAGAGGTGATAAAAACGATCCTTCATGAACTCGGCGTGAGGCTACCCCAGCAGAAAAACGAGTTAAGCTCATCGATTTACGATGCTTATGGTTATGCCCTCACCGCACTGTTTTATGAGAACTTTAAAAACGCTTACCGTTCAGAGTTGGGATACATAAAGAAAGATGTGCTGGTGAAGGATGTACTGGTTTATTTGAATAATAACTATCGTGAAAAGATCACTCTCGAACAGTTAGCTAAAAAGTTTCGCGCCAGCGTCAGCTATATTTGCCATGAGTTTGCCCGCGAATATCATATATCACCGATTAATTACGTTATTCAGCGCCGGATCACCGAGGCCAAGTTTACGCTGACCAATACCGATAATAGCCTCAATGAGATCGCCTGGCGGGTAGGGTACGAAAACGTCGACCATTTTGCCAAATTATTTATGCGCCATGTCGGTTGTTCCCCAAGTGATTATCGTAAACAGTTCAATAATAACTTGGCAGAACCGGCGTGTTTGCCGGGTTGAATTAGCTGGTGGTTTATTGATAACTCGCCAGGAGGTTGGCTTATTGGCTGCCTCCTGGCGTTTTATTACCTTATTTGCTCTGGTAGTCTTTCAGGATCTGGCGGCCAGCAATATAAATCATGATTTCATCGGTGCCACCGCCAATCCTTTCGCAGCGCACGTCACGCCAGAAGCGGGAAACGCGAGCCTCATCCGTATAGCCCAGCCCGCCCATGATCTGGATGGCGTCATCAATCACTTCCATCGCCGTACGGGCGCAGTGGAGCTTACACAGCGCGGCGCTGGTGCGCAGTGACTGTTTTTGATCCGCTTGCCAAGCGACTTTCATCACCATATTACGCATGTTGTCGACCTTGATCGCCATCAGCGCCAACTTTTCCTGGATCATCTGGTTATGGCCGATCGGCTTGCCGAAGGCGATACGCTGGTTGGCGTAACGGGCGGCATCTTCAAACGCGCACTCGGCGAAACCGGCGCTGCGTGCGGCGTTGATCAGGCGTTCCATTTCAAAGTTGTACATCACATTGAGGAACCCCATGCCTTCTTCACCCACCATATCGCTCTCATCCACCTCAACGTTATCGAGGTAAACTTCGCAGGTGCTCAGCATGTGCCAGCCGATCTTGTGCAGCGGATTGACCTTAATGCCCGGCTTGTTGGATTCCATCCACCACAGGGTGAAGGCCTTCTTCGGATCTTTGGGCTCAGGATCGCGTGCCAATACCAGCATGTACGGGTATTCTTTCGCACCGGTGATAAAGGTTTTTTGCCCGTTCAGATACACCTTGCCGTTTTTACGGGTGTAAGTGGTGGTCGCGGCGCTATTGTCCGAGCCTGCGCCGGGTTCGGTCAGGGCCAGTGCATAGGCGGGATCGCCGGTGGCCAGCGTACTTTCTGCCGTCTTGCGCAGCTGTTCGGGTGAGCCGAAACGGCGCATGCTGTGAATACACTGGCCGTTGGTGATCAGGAACGCCGGTGCGCCACATTTGGAGACTTCCATCAGTGCCAGCATCTGGGTGACATAGTCCGCCGGTATGCCGCCGAACTCTTCTGGCACACCTAACAGAGAAATACCGCTATCGGCGAGCGCGCGCATAAACTCGGTAGGGTAGGTTGAGGTCTGATCGCAGGTGCGGAAATACTCTTCCGAAAAGTTATTGCCGATCAGTTCCCGAATACTGGCAAGCAGCAGTTCCTGCTCTTCAGTTAAAGAAAAGTCCATAGCCTTACTCCTTTTAATATACCGCTTCAGGTAAAGTGAAACCCATTACGCCGTCGATAAACAGTCTCTTGTCCATCAGTGTTAACTGCGGGGAAATAACCGGGGCGAAATCCATTTTTGCCAGAATGTCTTTTTCCAGATCTACTCCGGGGGCAATTTCAACCAGGTGCAGGCCGTCAGCTTTGAGCGTAAAGACGGCACGTTCGGTGATGTAGCGCACGTCTAATCCCCGCTCGAGCGCGATTTTGCCGCTAAAGGTGATTTCCGGTAATTGCTTGATAAATTTTTTGACGCGTCCTTCCTGCACAATATTCAGCTTGCCGTCGGTGATGTCGGTTTTTAAACTGCCGGCGGTGAGGGTGCCGCAGAACACAATCTTTTTTGACGTCGCGCTGATATCGATAAAGCCACCGGTCCCCATGATTTTGCCGTTGAATTTATGCACGCCAACGTTGCCCTGTTGATCTACCTCGGCAAAGCTCAGGTAACAGACATCCAGCCCACCTCCGTGGTAGAAATCGAATTGGGAGGTCATATCCAGGATGGCTCGGGTGTTGACGTTCGCACCGAAGGCCACACCCTGAGAGGTAATGCCGCCGATGGGGCCAGTTTCGACCGTCAGCACGAAATCATCGGCACACCCCTCTTCGCGGGCGACCAGGCCGATGCCGTCGGCAATGCCCACCCCAACGTTGCCCACCGCCCCTTTACGCATCTCAAATAGTGCACGTCTCGCTACCAGTTTGCGCTGGTTAAGGGGCAGGGCGATTTGGGTGCTGTCATCGAGCACGAAATCGCCGGAAATAAAGCGGTTTACCGGGGCGCCGCCATACAGCTGCGTCTGCTGTGGATCGACCACCACGATATCAACCAGATAGCCAGGGATACGCACCGATTTCGGGTGTAGCGTCGCCTTCTTGACCATCTTTTGCACCTGCATCATCACGATGCCGCCGTTGTTGTGCACCGCTTGGGCAATCACCAGCGCATCCAGATACATCACCTCGTCTTCGAACGAGGCATAACCTTCGCTGTCGCAGGTGGTGGCGCGAATAAAGGCGACGTTGGGCGCAATGGCCTTGTAGTAGAGATATTCCTGGTTATCGATCTCGACCAACTTGATAAGATCTTCTGTGGTCACCTCATTGAGTTTGCCGCCTTGCTGGCGCGGATCGACGAAGGTACCAATACCGATATCGGTTAAAATCCCCGGCTGGTGCGCCGCTGCGGCCCGTAGGGTCTGGGTTAACACGCCTTGGGGATAGTTGTAGGCCGCAATTTTGTTCTGTTCGGCCAGATCGGAGATGCGTGGGGACTGTCCCCAATGCCCGCACAATGCCCATTTCACCAGCCCAACCTGTGCCAGCGGGCTGATGCCGCGATCGGCCCGGTCACCTAACCCTGTCGGGCTGATTAATGACAGGTCACGCGGGGTTTGCGTGGTTTGATATTTCTCTGCCAGCGCGGTAATTAAGGTGGTGGCCTCCAGAATACCGCCACCGGCCCCTAATACGCACAAGGTGGCTTCGTCAGGAATATAATTTACCGCCTCTTGTGCCGATAATACCGGGACTCTGCCATTGATTCTTTTCGGTTTTACCAGATCCATAACTACTCCTGTTGATGACCGATGCATTTATTTTATTTTGCGGGCAACTCAACCCGCACGCATGCGTGCGGATACCGCAATTAAGCTGTATTAAAATTGAATGCTCTTTTTAGTGACTGGTTTTATTTTGCGGGAATACCATTATTCCCGCCGACAGTAATATCAGTGCACCACTGAATTAATGCAGTATCGTTAATATGGTGCGTAAATCCGTGACGGAGATTTGCCCTGGCGCGGAGGCTTTCTTGACCGCGCCAAAGGTGGCCGCTGAGCCGAAGGTTTCGCCCGCTAACCGGGACACAATGCCGGTTTTGGCCATCGACATGGTGATTATCGGCCCGTTGGCATGTTTTTCGTGCATTTCCAGCGTCGCGGCCAGCAACGTCAATACGTCACTCTTGTTTTGCGGCATCAGGGCGATTTTCGGAATATCGGCTCCCAATTCCTGCATTTTGCACAGGCGCTTGACGATTTCCTCCTGCGGCGGCGTTTTATGGAAATCATGATTCGACATGATGACTTTAACGTTCTTGGCGTGGGCATGGGCCACGGCCTCTTTGACCAGTTCGTCACCGGTAAACAGCTCCAGATCGATCATATCGACCAGGCCGCTGTCCACCGCAGCCAGATTGAGCGCGATATAGGCCTGTGGGGGCAACGCCTGCTCACCGCCTTCCTGGGCGCTGCGGAAGGTGAACAGCAGCGGCTTGTCGGCAATGATCTCTTTGATCTGACGTGCGGCGGCTATCACGTTGCTGAGCGTGGCGACATCCTCAAAATGATCGACGCGCCACTCCAGAATATCGAAATCGGCGTGACGATAATCCTGCGCTTCAGCCACCACACTAGGGATATCTTTACCCATCAGCGAGACAATGATTTTTGGCGCGCCTTCGCCGAACACAATGTTTTTTACGGTTATGGTTTTCATTTTTACCTTTTGCATGCTCTTTTGCCGCAATCAATAAGGTGGTGATTCAAGCCCATCACCACGCGCTACGGGAATGCTACGCCTCGAATCCCATCACCTGCTTAACGTATTCCAGTGGGAAATCCTTGCCAGTCCACAGCTTGAACTGTTCGGCGCCTTGCCATAACAACATGCCGTAACCGTCCACCGTTTTGCAACCTGCCTGTTGGGCCATTTGCAGCAACTTGGTCATGTGTGGGTTATATACGCACTCCGTCACCAGCAGTTCCGGGCGCAGCAGGGTGATGTCGCTGACGATACTCTCGTTTTCCAGCGGCTTCATCCCGACCTTGGTGCCGTTAGTCAGGATGTCCGCGCTGGCGATGGCGCGGGCAAACGCTTGCTGGTCTGCCAGATCGGTCACGGTCACTTTACAATCGGTGTTATCGTTGACCCGTTTGGCAAAGGCGAGCGCCTGATCAAAGAACTCGTCCTTACGATTAAACAGCTTGATCTCTTTGATGCCTTCAACGGCCGCCTGCGCGCCGATAGCGGTAGATGCGCCGCCCGCGCCGACCAGCACCATGGTTTTACCCTTGATATCAAAACCGGTTTCCTTGATGGCCCGAATATGCCCGGTGCCGTCGGTGTTATAGCCGCGCAGGTAGCCGTCGTCGTTGACGATGGTGTTGATAGCACCAACCAGTTTGGCCGCTGGCGTTAATTCATCGACATACTGACAGGCAAACTGCTTGTTAGGCATCGAAACGCCGGTGCCGCGCATTTTTAACGCCTTCAGCCCTTCAATCGCGCTGGCGAAGGTGGTGGTATCGACTTCGAAAGCCATGTAGGTAAAAGGTAACCCGACTTTTTCCAACGCTTTATTTTGCATCTCTGGCGATAAGCTGTGTCTGATCGGATAGGCCATCAGCCCGATAAGCTCATATTTTGCGGTTACATCCATTCTAAACTCCTTGTCTAACCATGTTCGTGTGGGGCGCAAACCTGCGTAATCGTTGTTTTGGGTTATTGGAAAAAGCGCTCGCCCAATCGCAGGTCACTTTGCGGGACTTTGAATACTCTGTAATAGCGAATGAAGACGATGATGGCGGTAACAAATGCCAGCAGGGCAAAGGCAATATCCAGCAGGATGATGTATTGCAAGCCAATATTGGAGAGGTAGCCGGTAATCAACGGGATCAAGAAGTTGGCTAACCCGCCCATCATCATATAAACGCTGGTGACCTTGGCTTTGCTTTTCGGGAAAAACTCCGACATGACGGAGACGCCAAGCTGCAATATCCCACCGGCGGCAGAGAAACCAATCGCAAAGGCGCCAAGGTTACAAACCAGCGGTGAGGGATACAGATAGATAATGGTTGCCGCGATCACCGAGACACCGGCGTTAAACACATTTGCCCATACCGGGCGCACGGTGCTTTTTAACAGCAGGGCGAAGATAAACACGCACAGCAGCGAGCCAAGGCTATACCAGGAGATGGTTTTCAGCGCATCGGCCTCCGCCATACCGGCAAATGCCATTGCGTATTTCGGCATCCAGACCACGATCACGTAGAAGGTAGAGAATGCAGCCACGCCGAAGATAACGGACGAGACACCCTCCAACCAGGCCAGCGGCTTACTGTTCATCTGCGGCAATTCTTTAGCCACGGAGGCATCAACCAGCTGGCTGGGGAATTTGCTTTTAAGCAGCAGTAACGTGATGAGGACGAACAGGATCCCCGGGATAACCATCGCGTAGCCGTACCAGATGTGGCTGACCAGCAGGTAGCTGACCAGCATCGGATAGAACATCTGGCCGAAAGAGACCATGGCTTTCACCAGGATCACCGCCGAGCCGGAAGTCTTGGGATAGCTCTCCATCAGGGCAGGATAGCCGCCGGTATCAAGCGCCGCATTGGCAACGCCAACGCAAACCGCCAGGCCAAAGGCGACAATCAGATTAGGGCTGGCCGGGATGCCAAAGAAGAACAGAATATACAGGGCGACGCCGATCAAAATGGCGGCGCGGCGGCCAAACTTATCCGATATCACGCCAAAGAACAGAATGCTGACTAGTCGACCCAACCCAATACCGGATATCAGGTAGGCAATGCCCGCGTTGTCGGTGCCGAACTTCTCGGCCAGTGGGGTCATGTTTTGTGCCAGCGTAATGACGCTGGCACCGTGGAGAAAATAACTCAAATAGATACTGATGACCGCTAACAAAAATGGCGCTTTGAAGGCCTTGCTCTGGCTCATACTGTTCTCCGCTTGTCGCTAATTTTTACGTTATCTAGATCCAGGGGACTTGTTGTTCTGGTGGCCTTTCTTTTTCATTAATCATTGCGGGAAAATAATGGGTGAAAATATCCCGATAAGTCACGCTGCGGTAAATAACTTGGGTCATGGGTAACCGCCAATACACCGGCAACCTGACGTGTGCTGAGTATAGGTAATGCAGTAGGTGATAAATACGTAATATGCCGTTTTAGTTTTCAACTTTATTGCAGACAAAGATGCTGAGGCGGCGTTTGATGGTGTTACTGAATTGTGCCGAAATTTCGTCGGCTAAATTAGGTCTGGAGGACTGTTATCAGGGGCTGGCCATTTAGGAACGACGTATACCTACGGTAATTAACAAGCTATTTACTTTGTCTGGGGAGCAGCCGCTTGCGGAATACTGTCTCATATTGCACGGGGGCATAATAATATTGTATCTGGTGTGGGGTAGAGGAATAACAGCACATTCCTAAACCGGCTCACTATACGTAGGGGCGCTGCATGCAGCGCCCGTTTAACGACATGTTTGGGGTGTGTGGGATCAGTTGATCACTTGGGCTATCTTGAAGGGATTGTTGGCCTCTTTATGGCTACGGTAGCCAATGAACAGCGCCAACAGAAAGCCACAGGCCGCGATACCGGTATCGAACCACATAATGTTGGCAATACTGGTTTCGGAAATCTTGGCGGTAATCAAAGGAATGGTGAACGTTGCCAGGCTGCCGGCGCTGTAATAAATGCCGGTGGCTTTGCCTTTCGCGTGGGGAAGGCGGGTCGCCATCAGCGTTAGCCCTAGTTGCATGACCCCACCTGCGGCAGAGAAGCCGATAACAAAGGCGAAAACCATCACGACGTACATGTTGGGATACAGGCAAACGGTGAGTAAGGTAATGAAGGAGATAAAGGTATACAGCATCAGAAAGGTGGTTGATTTAAACCTTTTCTTTACCAGCCCGGCGGTGATGAACACGCACATCAATGATCCGATGGTGTAGATACTCAGCAGCTTGATCGACATCGTATAGCTCATACCCGCCACAAACTGCCCATACTGCGCCAGCCACTGGCTGATCAGGTAAAAGGTGGCCATGGCGACATAGCCATATAAGGTATAGCTGATGAGATCCACGATGGAACAGTGATGGTTTTCATCTGCATTTTTATCGGTCCTGGTGGCTATGCGTTGCACCGGGTGAGCGGGGAATGGGCAGCGCAGCAGGAACAGGCCGTTGAGCAGCATAATGCCAGCAGCGATCAGGAAGGACCAGCCAAACCAGACCTCAGCCCAGACCAGTAGGCTGATGACCATCGGTAACAGAAACTGGCCGCCGGAGACAAAGGCTTTAATCAGGATATTGGCGGTGCCTGGCGACTTGGGGAATGCCTCCATCAGCGTAGGGTAGGTGCCCGAGTCGAGAAAACTGTTGGCAACGCCGGCTAAAAAACCAAATACATAAGCGATAATAATCGTGGGGCTGAGAAGAATGCCGAAAAAGAAGCCTAAATAGCACAGGATCCCCAGAAAAATAAAGGGCCTGCGGCCAAAACGATCGGATAACATGCCGGTGATTAATAACACACTGAGCCTGCCAATGCCCAAAGAAGAGATGACGATCGAGATGCCAGCGGCATCGGTGTGCCATTGTTCTGCCAGATAAGGCATATTCAAGCTGATTAATATTACCCCCATACCGTGCACCAGATAATTCAGATACAGCCCCAAGGCTGTTGGTACATACTTGTTTTCCATAGGTTGTTGCTCAGAAACTCGTTCATAATAAATTATTCGTGCCGGGAAAAACGGCTGGGCACGAGATTGTTACAGGCGTTAGCCTGCTGTCAGGGGTGATAGTCAGTCAAAACGATGGGCAGGTGGTGTTGATAAACCTTCCTTATATAATCCCGTCAAGGTTAACGAGCGCGATGTGTCCTATTAGTTTGGGTTAACATAGCCGCTCTAGATCATAAGCATAAAGCTGTGCGGCGACCGACTGATAAATTTTCCATTCCAGATAATCACCTTGGGCATAGACAGCCAGGAAGGACGCATAATCGGGGAAGAAGCGCATGGTGTTATTACCAATGCGATTGTTGATCTTGTCGATGATGGCGTTGATGTGGTTTTTTCTTTTTTTAATCATTTTTGTGAATGTATCAATAATAGCGGCCGGTATTTCACTTTCACCACGCTCCCATTGCTGCCATGTAGCTAAAGTGTTGTCAGGTGAAATATAGGCCGCACATTCTTCGACCGTCATAAAAAAAAGCTGACGCAGTGCCTGCAGTTCTAAATGATTCATGATGACGCAGATCCACGTTAGAGAAAACCATGCAGAATAAATAGCATTATTGGTTTTTTTTCGTCTTGAACAGGCTCACACTATTGGGTGCAATATTATTTGTTGCCGGGGTGTGAATATATTACCGCATTATGGCTTTTAAATTGGCTTAAATGTAAAGCCGTATTGCCGGACGCATCGGGTGGCCAGGGGGCTTTCTGGCCACCGTTGCTACGCGACGTATCGACACAACGTTGAGCGCTTTCTGGGGCAAGGGAAGAGAGAAAATACATATATGAAAATTCAAATGTGTTATTGACTTGAAAGCGCCTGCGGGTATGCTTTATCCACCGATCGTAACGGAGAGACCGATGACCCTGACTTCCTTGCAACTGTTCAAAATCCTGTCGGACGAAACCCGCCTGGGTATCGTGTTGCTGCTCAAACAGTTGGGTGAACTGTGCGTTTGCGATCTTTGTACTGGGCTGGAAGAGTCGCAACCCAAGATTTCACGCCACTTGGCAATGCTCAGAGAGTGCGGATTGCTGCTGGATCGTAAGCAGGGGAAGTGGGTGCATTATCGTCTTTCCCCGCATATACCTGCCTGGGCAGCCCTGGTTGTTGAACAAGCCTGGTTGAGTCAACAGGACGAAGTCCACACTATGGCACGTAAGCTGGCAGCGGCGAATTGCTCCAGCGAGGGTAAAACCCTGTGTAGCTAAATTTTTTGTGCAAACACATATGAAAATACATATATAAATGTGAGGTGGTAAGTATGTTATTGGCTGGGGCGATATTTATCCTGACCATTGTGCTGGTGATCTGGCAGCCGAAAGGGTTAGGGATTGGGTGGAGTGCCACACTTGGTGCGGGGTTGGCCTTGCTCACCGGCGTGGTGCAGATTGCCGATATCCCAGCGGTATGGAATATTGTCTGGAATGCTACGGCGACCTTCATCGCCGTGATCATTATCAGCCTGTTGCTCGATGAGTCTGGTTTTTTCGAATGGGCTGCGCTGCATGTCTCCCGCTGGGGAAACGGGCGGGGGCGCCTGCTGTTCACTTACATCGTTTTACTAGGCGCAGCCGTGGCGGCTTTGTTTGCCAACGATGGTGCAGCGCTAATCCTTACCCCCATAGTAATAGCCATGCTGCTGGCACTGGGATTCAGCAAAGGCACCACGTTGGCGTTTGTCATGGCTGCCGGGTTTATTGCTGATACCGCCAGTCTGCCGCTGATTGTGTCCAATCTGGTCAATATCGTTTCGGCAGACTTCTTTGATCTGGGGTTCACGCAATATGCTTCGGTGATGGTGCCTGTTGATATCGCTGCGATTATCGCGACGCTGGTGATGCTGCATCTGTTCTTTCGCAAGGACATTCCGCCGACCTATGATCTCGAACGACTGAAACAACCGGCGCAAGCCATTAAAGATCCGGCCACGTTCAAAACTGGCTGGGTGGTATTAATCCTGCTGTTGGTGGGTTTCTTCGTGCTGGAGCCGCTCGGCATTCCGGTCAGCGCTATTGCTGCCGTGGGGGCGATGATCCTGTTTGCGGTGGCCAAAAGAGGTCATGCCATCAACACCGGGAAGGTGCTGCGCGGTGCGCCCTGGCAGATCGTCATTTTCTCGCTGGGGATGTATCTGGTGGTTTATGGCCTACGTAATGCCGGATTAACGGAATACCTTTCCGGCGTACTTAACCTACTGGCGGATAATGGCTTATGGGCCGCCACGCTTGGCACTGGCTTCCTGACCGCATTCTTGTCATCCATTATGAACAATATGCCAACGGTATTGATTGGCGCGCTGTCTATTGAGGGGAGTGCTGCGTCAGGGGTGATTAAGGAGGCCATGATTTACGCCAACGTTATTGGCTGCGATCTGGGGCCCAAAATCACGCCGATTGGCAGCTTGGCAACGCTGCTCTGGCTGCATGTGTTGTCGCAGAAAAATATGACGATCACCTGGGGATATTATTTCCGTACCGGAATCATCATGACCGTGCCCGTGTTGTTGGTCACGCTGGCGGCCTTGGCGTTACGTCTATCCATCACTTTGTAGCGAGGAACATCCATGATCACGATTTACCACAACCCTGCCTGCGGCACTTCGCGTAATACGCTGGCGCTCATTCGCAACAGCGGTACAGAGCCAACGATCGTCCATTATCTGGAGACACCCCCCAGTCGCGCTGAACTGGTGAAACTCATTGCAGACATGGGGATCAGCGTGCGGGCCTTACTGCGTAATAACGTGGAACTCTACGAGCAGTTAGGGCTGGCAGCAGACGTCTTCACCGACGAGCAACTGATCGATTTTATGTTGCAGCACCCGATTCTGATTAACCGGCCGATTGTAGTGACGCCGCTGGGGACCCGCCTATGCCGCCCCTCCGAAACGGTGCTTGATATCCTGCCCAATCCGCAAATAGGGGCATTGGCCAAAGAGGACGGCGAAAAGGTTGTTGATGGCTCCGGTAAACGGATCAAGTAAATCAGGAGGCGCGTCAGCGCCTCTCTATGTTCCCGTTTATCACCCCGTCTTGGCCGTATTAAACGGGGGTTTGGCGAACCACACCAGTAGGGTCAGCATCAGGAACACCCCGGCAGAGAGATAGAAAATATCGTTGGCCGACATCAGCAGGCTCTGTTGGGTAATTTGATCGTTGATATAGGTCGCGGCTTGCTGCTGATTGAACCCCAGATTTTGCAGATGGTGATCCAGGTTGATCGCCGCCGGGTTGAATGGCGTCACTGACTGCGTCAGTTGCGCATGGTGAAATGACTCCCGGTGGCTCCACAGGGTCATGGTGAGTGACGTACCGATCGAGCCAGATAACGTCCGGAAAAAGTTGCTCAGGCTGGTGGCCGCAGCGAATTTTTCTGGTGCGAGCCCTGACAATGAAATGGTGGTCAGCGGCAGGAAGAAGCAAGCCACGGCGAAGCCTTGCATCAGCTGCGGCAGCACCACGGCAGTAAAATCAATCGCCGGATTAAACGTCATCGCACGCCAGTAGTAGCAACCGGCATACACGATAAAGCTAAAGGTCACCAATACCCGCATATCAACACGATCGCCGTAGCGGCCAATCAATGGCGCGATCAGCAGCGGCATCAGCCCGATGGGAGCATAGGCCAGCCCTGCCCACACCGAGGTGTAATCAAACACCGTCTGTAGCAGCTGCGGCATCAGCACAATGGCTCCGGCATAAATCAGATACGCGCAACTGATGCACAGGATGCCGATGCTGAAGTTACGTGAGCGGAACAGGCTCAGATCGATGATCGGGTTATCGTTGGTGGCTTCCCAGATAATCAGCAAAATCAGCGCGACCACGGCGATCACGGCCAGCACGATCACGGTGGTAGAGCTAAACCAATCGAGGTCTTTGCCTTTATCCAACATGATTTGCAGGCTACCCACACCTAGCACCAGCAGGCTCAGGGCGAACAGGTTGATTTTTACCGGCTCGGTGGGTGTTTCTCTTCCTTTCAGCATCCATGCGGTAATGGCAACGACGATGATACCGAATGGAACGTTGATTAAAAATATCCAGCCCCAGTCGTAGTTATCGCAAATATAGCCGCCAATAATCGGGCCAAAGATCGGGGCGATAATCACCGTCATCGACCACAGCGCCAGCGCGATATTACGCTTCTCCGGCGGGTAGTTACGCAGCAGCAGGCTTTGCGATAGTGGGATCAACGGGCCTGCGACCAATCCCTGAATGACGCGGAAAAAGATCAGCATATCGAGATTGGTGGAGAAACCGCAGCACAGCGACGCCAGTGCAAACAGCGTCACCGAAGCTAAAAACAGCTTACGCTCGCCGAACCGTTGCGCCAGACGCCCGGTTATCGGGATGGAGATCGCATTGGCGACGCCAAACGAGGTGATCACCCAGGTTCCTTCATCCGTAGAGGCACCCAGGAACCCGGAAATGGTTGGAATGGCGACGTTGGAGATGGTGGAATCCAACATCTGCATAAAGGTCGCCATCGACAGCGACAGCGTCACCAGGATCAATGACCAGCCTTTTAACGGCAGCAGTGTGTTGTTGCTCATAAGTCACATCGCATTGGCTTTGATGATGTCTTGGATTTCCTGGTCGATACTGGAGGTATCGAGCACCAGCGCCTGGCTTTGGTAAGCCGGTTTCTGGCGTTGGGTGGTAGATAGGGCTGGGCCATTGGTATTGTTTTCGCGCAAGGTCACCGTGGTGGATAAGCCAATCCGCAGTGGGTATGCCTTGAGCTGTTCCGCATCCAGGGTAATACGCACCGGCAGGCGTTGAACCACTTTGATCCAGTTACCGGTGGCATTTTGCGCGGGCAGCACCGAGAACGCGCCGCCGGTCCCCATATTGATCCCTTCAACCACGCCGTCGAACACCACATTGCTGCCATAGAGATCGCTCACCACGCTCACCTTTTGCCCAATGCGTACACCGCTGAGCTGGGTTTCCTTGAAGTTGGCGTCAATCCACAGCTGATCGGCCGGGACGATGGATAACAAGGCCTGGCCAGCGCTGAGCGTTTCGCCCACCTGCACATTGCGTTGAGCAACATAGCCGGTCACCGGACTGCGAATTTTGGTGCGCTGTAGCGCGAGCCAGGCTTCGCGCATTTGTTCTGCCGCCAACAGGATGGCCGGCTGCTGTTCTAGCGTGGAATTCTGGATCAGGATACGATTGCTGCGATATTGCTCGATAGCGACGTCCAGTGCCGCTTTGCTGCTGCTAACGGCATTACGCGCATGTTGCAGGTCTTCTTTTGAAAAAGCCCCCGCTCCCATCAATTGGGTTCGGCGCTGATAATCGGCCTGCGCTTGCTGATAAGCGATTTTAGCCTGGGCAATATTGGCATTATATTGTGCGTCGTTGACATAGATCTGTTTGGTTTTTCTCACCGTTTCCGCCAGCTTATTTTTGACTTTTTTAAAGTTGAGGTTGGCATCGGTATCATCTAAATTGACCAAGACATCCCCTTGCTGGACTAAATCGGTATTGGTGTAATTCACGCTGACCACGCTACCGTTAACCTGCGAAGAAATAGTGACCTGATTGCCCATTACATAGGCATCATCGGTGCTTTGCACATTGCGCGAATTGAAATACCACCAGGTTGCACTGGCCATAGCCGCAATAACAATCACCATTAGAAAAATGAGCAGCCATTGCTTTCTTTTTTCTAATGGTGTTTTCACCTGGTTACTGTCTGGCTGCGGTAAATGTGGCATGGAAAAACCCTTGCTTGTCTGTTTTAGGAGCAATAGCAAACCATTACGCTGCTGTGGGTAATAAGCTCAGCGCGTAATTTATTCATTGAATGGCTTGGTTAATCACCTTCAGCTTAAAGCGGCATAGGCTTACGGGAAGAAACGCTGAAGGTTCGTAGTGATTATAAAAGCGGGCGTTGCCGTAACACAGCAGAGACATCGGAAATCGTTGCAGGCAGCGTCCTACAGGTGAAGTCCACCCCGCAGCTACAGGAGCAGGGAGTGGGGGCTGAATGTGCCACAGATTGACTTCTGCACCTGACTTAGGCTCCGTACAGCACCCTCTCACGGTGTGAGAGGGTTGGGGTAAGGGGGCCAAAAGCGAATTAGAACTATAAACAGGGTTATGCTATAAGCTCGTAGATAGCTTGAAATCCTTAAAATAGAGCGTGAGCGAAGAAACATCGCTGACCAACGCTGCCCGTGTTTTTTATATGACCCAGGAAACGACAATGAGTAAAACCAAGTCTTTGAGCGCCGTAATTGTGGACGACCATCCTCTGGCTCGTATGGCGATCAAGAACCTGCTGCAAAGTGAAGGCATCAGCGTCATTGGCGAGGCAGGGGATGGGGCAGAGGCGCTGCTACAGGTGGCGCAGCAGCAGCCAGACGTGGTGATTGTCGACGTCGATATTCCCATCATGAGCGGCATTGAGGTGGTTGAAAAGCTCAGAAAGCAGCAGTTCAGCCAAATCATTATCGTGGTCTCCGCCAAAAACGATCTGTTCTACGGCAAGCGTAGCGCGGATGCCGGGGCCAATGCTTTTATCAGTAAAAAAGAGGGCATGACCAATATCATCGCCGCGGTGCATGCTGCCCAGAATGGCTACAGCTATTTTCCTTTCTCACTGAACGGTTTTGTCGGCAGTCTTTCTTCGGAACAGGAAATGCTGGCATCGCTCTCCAGCCAGGAGATCAAGGTGATGCGTTCCCTCCTCAGCGGTGCAGATAATATGCAGATTGCGGCGGCGATGTTTATCAGCAATAAAACGGTCAGCACCTATAAAAGCCGTTTAATGGAGAAGCTCGGCTGTAGCTCGTTGGCCGATCTGTTTGCTTTTGCCAACCGTAATAAAATTGGGTGAAGGCATGTTAAAACGGGCGCTGGGGTTTTGGCTGGTTTTGCTGTTTCTGATGCTGCCTGCACGGGCGGTGAGCAACGGGCCGATCACGTTAACGCTGGCGAGTAACCACCTGGTCACGCCTCCGGCCATCTACTTGGACCATGATGACTTTATCTGGCTGGCGCAAAAGCGCAGTCTTAACATAGCGGTGTATGGTGTTGAATCCCAACCGTTGAGTATGAATAGCGTCACCGGGCGCTATTGGGGGATGAATGCGGATTATCTTGCGCTGCTGAGAAAGACTCTGAATATCGGTGTGAACATCAAGCTCTACGCCGATGAGCAACAGGCATTGGCAGCACTTCTTGCGGGCCGTGTCGATCTTGTTCTCAGTACGCTCGGTGGGATTAGCCAGCCAAAGGCTCCCGTTATTGCCAGCTTGCCGTTGGTGCAAGGCTATCCAACTCTGGTGACCCGGCTTGGCGAGGTGATGAAGCCGTTTCACGATAATAGCGACAGAGTCAGGATAGCGATCTCCCGGGATTTTCCACCAAAATCATTTATTAAACAGTCTTTTCCTAACGCCAGCATCACTTCTTTTGCCAATGAATATCAGGCGTTGACCTCGGTTGCCAGCCATCATAGTGATTACTTTATCGGTAATAACATCACCGCCAGTTTTATTATCGCGCGCGATTTCTACCAGACGCTGGGAATGGTGAAGTTCTGGCGAGCGCCGAAAAGCGGCGACGTGCTTATTGCGCTCGATAGCCAACGGCAATTGATCAAGATTGTCGACAGCTTTATCAGTTCACTGACCGAACCTCAGCACAGCCAGATTACTCAGTCCTGGATTGATATGGGGAACCTCAGCTTTTTAACCAAAGAGCTGGTTCTTACCCCACAGGAAACTCGCTGGCTGGAAAAACACCGCAAATTGCGTGTAGTGATTAACCCCTATTACGCCCCGTTCAGCATGGTGGATGAAAACCAGCAAATACGCGGGATCGTTGGCGATATCCTGAACCTGATCCAGCTGCAAACCGGCTTGACCTTTGAACCGGTGATTGCCAATTCCAATGAAGAGATGGCCAGGATTATGCTAAGTGGTGAATGGGATATCCTGTCCTCGGCCACGTACAGCCCCGAGCGGGAAGAGCAGGCTGCCTTTACTCATCCGTTTTTGGCTACTCCTTTTGTGATCGTCACCCGCGTTACGGCCAAGCAGAGCGAAACGTTGAAACCGGGCATGAAAGTGGCTATTCCGGCTTACCACTCGCTATCGGAAAAGCTAAAAGCCAAATATCCGGGTGTGCAATGGGTCGTGGTTGAGAATACCGGCGCGGCGCTGAGCATGCTGGATCGGGGGGAAATTGATGCGGTGGTATCCACACAGCTCGCCTCGCGCTACATCATCGATCACTATTATCCCAATCGGTTGAGCTATTTCCGTATTCCCGACGAGCGCACCGCCCAGATCTCCTTTGTCATTCCACGTGGCTCGCAAGAATTACAAAGCATTCTGAACAAGGCACTCGACGATATTCCCCCCAAAGAGCTGATGAATTTGGCCGGGAAGTGGGTAAAAACCCCCGAAGTGAAAATTGATACCTGGAACCTTTATAATCGGCCTTTTTACCTGGTGATTGTTCTGGCGACGCTGCTGGTTGTCAGCAGCTTGCTGTGGGGAGCCTATCTGCTGCGGGCCATCCGTAAAAGCAAGGAGGCACAGGCTGCGCTGGAGTATCAGCTCGGTTTCCGCCAAACCTTATTCAACTCGATCCCCGTGCCGGTGTACGTTATTTCGCTGGAGGGTGAGCTCGAAAGCTACAACAGCGCCTTCGGGGCCTTCTTCACCCCCGAGTTACATGCCGCGATGCATCACTCATTGTTCGATCGCCGTAACCCGCTGGCAGACATTTTCGCAGCGCTTCAACCCGATATCCAGCAAGGGCTGCAAGTCAACCAGGTTATCCCTCATCAACTGGTGCTGAATAATGGCACGGAAGAACGCCTGATTTTGCACTGGCTAACGCTGTGCCAGCTGCCCGCCAACACGCCGCCGACGCTGATTTGCGGTTGGCAGGACATTACCGAATCCAGGCAACTGATGGAGGCGTTGCAGGTGGAGAAAGACAAGGCCATCGATGCCAATCGGGCCAAGAGCACTTTCCTTGCCAGCATGAGCCATGAGATCCGTACGCCGGTGAGTGCGATTATGGGGTTCCTTGAGTTACTGACCACCCATAGCCAAAGTCCGGAAGCTGAGAAAGAATCTATTCAGTTGGCTTATTCCACCGCTCAGTCACTACTCGGCCTGATTGGCGATGTACTGGATATGGAAAAAATTGAGTCTGGTAACTTTGAACTGGCGCCAGAATGGGTGGATCTGGCCTCGTTGTTAGCAACGACGGTCAGTAATTTCGAAGGGGTAGCCACGCAGAAAAACCTGCGGCTGTCGGTCGATTACCACCTGGAAAAAACTCAGGCGCTGTGGCTCGATCCGCAGGCAGTGAAACAGGTGCTGGCCAATCTCCTCAGTAACGCCATCAAATTTACCGTTGAGGGAGGGATCGAAGTGATAGCGCAAACGCACGCGCAGGGCACCGATCAAACTCGCTTGACGCTGAGCGTGAAAGATAGCGGGGCAGGCATTAGCCCGCAGGAACAGCAACACCTGTTCAAGCCCTTTAGTCAGACCAAAGGGGGCAAACAACAGACCGGATCGGGATTGGGTCTGACGATCTGCCGTGAGTTGGTTGAACGCATGGCCGGTACCATAGAGATGGTAAGCCAGCCGGGCAGGGGCACCATCATGACGGTGACGCTCACCACCGCGGTTACGGATCTGGATAAGGTTACCGCCGTGTCATTCACACCGAAATCGCCAGTCAGTGGCCCAAAAGCGCTGAGGATTGTGATTGCTGACGATCACCCGACCAACCGGCTGCTGCTTCGTCGTCAGTTGGCTACGCTTGGCTATCGGGTCGATGAGGCCATTGATGGTGTGCAAGCCCTGGCCTTGATCGGGGCCAATCCATACGATCTACTCATCACCGATCTCAACATGCCTAATATGGATGGCATCACGCTGACCTGCCGGGTGCGAGAATTCAATCGGGACATCATTATCTGGGGGCTAACCGCCAACGCACAGGCCGAAGAGAAAGAGCGCTGCCTGGCGATGGGCATGAACCTGTGCCTGTTTAAGCCAGTGGATTTACCGCAGTTGGAAGCGGCGTTGCAAAGCGTGGCGGGGCCTTCGCAGGCCACTCCCCTCAGCGAGTTTGTCGATATGGCTACGCTGCAGGCACTCAGCTTGGGTGACAGCGCCCTGATGCGCCAGATGCTTGAACAGTCGCGCCTGGAAAATGACAAAGATTTGGCGGCGGCGAGTAAGGCACTCCAATTACAGGACTGGCCAACTCTGCAACGCCATTTACACCGCATTAACGGTACGGCTCAGCTGCTGGGGGCCACGTCATTGCATCTGCTTAGTGAAGAACTGGAAAATGCGCTGGCGGCACAACAGCATGAGGCGGTGATAGAAGAGGGCATGCGCGAGCTGGAACAGTTGCTGCAGGGGCTGAATGCAGCCATTGAGGCATTTTCCCGTCCATAGGTATATTCATACCCAAGGGCGCAGTCTGCTGCGCCCCTTGATATAAGCCTACAAGTGTAGTCCCGCACCTACAGTAATTACCAATCCCTCTCATATCTTCGAAACGATGCCTGTTTTAATATCCTTATCAAGTTTTGCGGCGAACGTAGCGTTCAAATAATAACGCTATTTATGCTGCCTGATATCGCGAATTTACTTCTTGATTAGTAGGTCTATATTAAAAGGTTATTATTATGAACAAGGCAAATAACACCCCGGCTTATAATGAAAATGATGATGTTTACGCGTCCGTAGATTTGGCGGGTGAATTACCTAAGTCAACCTTCCCCATTACCGAGCGTAATCCACGTAACGTCTTTAATGCCATCCGTGATGAACTGATGCTGGACGGTAATTCCCGCCAAAACCTGGCGACGTTCTGCCAGACCTGGGTGGATGACGAAATTCGCGAACTGATGGATTTGTCTATCGACAAGAACATGATCGATAAAGACGAATATCCGCAAACGGCCGAAATTGAAGCCCGCTGCGTCAGAATGCTGGCCGACCTGTGGAATTCGCCAACGCCGGAAACCACCCTTGGCTGTTCAACCATCGGTTCCTCGGAAGCCGCCATGTTGGGTGGGCTGGCGCTGAAATGGCAGTGGCGCAAAAAGCGTGCCGAGCAGGGGTTGCCTAGCGATAAACCAAACCTGATTTGTGGCCCGGTGCAGATCTGCTGGCACAAGTTTGCTCGTTACTTTGACGTAGAGCTGCGTGAAATCCCGCTGGAAGGCGAACGTTTGATCATGAACGCGGAAGAAGTGCTCAAGCGCGTTGACGAAAACACCATCGGTGTCGTGCCAACGCTGGGCGTGACGTTCACCTGCCAGTACGAGCCGGTGAAAGAGGTCAGTGATGCGCTGGATCGCCTGCAGCAGGAAACCGGCCTGGATATTCCGATGCACATCGATGGTGCCAGCGGCGCTTTCCTGGCTCCGTTCTGCTCGCCAGAACTGGAGTGGGACTTCCGTCTGCCACGGGTGAAATCCATTAACTCATCCGGTCATAAATTTGGTTTGGCTCCGCTGGGTGCAGGCTGGGTGGTATGGCGTGAAGCGGCGGATTTACCTGAAGAGCTGATTTTCAACGTCAACTATCTCGGTGGCAACATGCCAACCTTCGCGCTGAACTTCTCACGCCCCGGTGGCCAGATCGTTGCGCAGTATTACAACTTCCTGCGCCTTGGCCGCGAAGGCTACGCCAAAATCCACAGCGCTTGCTACGCCACGGCTCAGCATTTGGCGGCCGAGATTGGCAAGTTAGGGCCGTTTGAAATCCTGTTTGATGGTGACAGCGATAAGGGCATCCCGGCGCTGGCGTGGAAATTGAAAGACGGTGCGGCGATAGGTGGTTATACCCTTTACGATCTGGCGGAAAAACTGCGCGCTCGCGGTTGGCAGGTTCCGGCCTATTCGATGCCAACACACCGTGAAGATCTGGTAATTCAACGCATCCTGGTGCGCCACGGCGTGAGCTACGACCTCGGTTGCCTGCTGATCGAAGATATCAAAAGGGCGCTGATTGAATTCGAGAATCACCCTGTCATCAACCCAGTGTCTGCGCAACAAGGCAGCGGGTTCCATCACGGCTAAGGCCAGGGTTTTATTATTTCGGGGCGGCGCTGATGCCAGCCCCGCTTTTTTCCCCACCAATATTCGCTGGAAAGAGTAACCTCTTCCTGCAGGAGAATCGTTATGGCGAGCACAGAAAAAAGCGCCGCTCCAAAACAATTAACGTTGTTAGGCTTTTTTGCTATTACCGCATCTATGGTGATGGCGGTTTATGAATATCCGACTTTTGCAACCTCGGGTTTTTCTCTCATCTTCTTCCTGCTGTTAGGCGGGTTCTTATGGTTTATTCCCGTCGGTCTATGTGCCGCCGAGATGGCGACCGTAAAAGGGTGGCAGGAAGGCGGGGTATTCACCTGGGTGTCTAAAACTTTGGGTGAGAAATGGGGCTTTGCCGCCATCTCTTTTGGCTATCTGCAAATTGCCATAGGTTTCATCCCTATGCTCTATTTTGTGCTGGGGGCGCTGTCTTATATCCTCAAGTGGCCTGAACTGAACGAAGACCCGATCGTTAAAACCGTCGCTGCATTGGTCATCTTGTGGGGATTGGCTTTCACCCAGTTCGGTGGTACCAAAAACACCGCGCGTATTGCCAAGATTGGCTTCTTTGCCGGCATCCTGTTACCGGCGGCTGTCCTGGTGATCCTGTCCGTCAGCTATCTGCATTCTGGTGCGCCGTTGGCCATCGAAATGAACGCCTCTACCTTCTTCCCAGACTTTACCCAAATGGGCACGCTGGTAGTGTTCGTGGCGTTTATCCTGAGCTATATGGGCGTTGAAGCCTCGGCGACTCACGTCAACGAGATGAAAAACCCAGGCCGGGATTACCCGCTTGCCATGCTGCTGCTGATGGTTGCGGCGATTTGTTTAAGTTCTGTCGGCGGGCTTTCTATCGCAGCGGTGATCCCACATGGTGAAATCAACCTTTCTGCGGGGGTGATGCAAACCTTCAGCGTGTTGATCTCGCACTTCGGTCCGCAGTTTGAATGGGCTGTGCGCGTCATTGCTGCACTGCTGCTGTTGGGCGTGTTGGCAGAAATCGCCGCCTGGATTGTTGGCCCGTCTCGCGGCATGCTGGTTACCGCACAACAAGGGATCTTGCCTGCTCGCTTTGCCAAAATGAACAAGAATGGTGTGCCTGTCGTACTGGTGATTTCTCAGTTGGTGATTACCTCGATTGCGCTGATTGTCCTGACCAACACCGGGGGCGGCAATAACATGTCCTTCCTGATTGCGCTGGCGTTGACCGTGGTGATCTACCTGTGCAGCTATTTCCTGCTGTTCCTGGGCTACATCAAACTGGTACGCAAACAGCCGGACAACGAACGTGTCTTCAATATTCCGGGGGGCAAAATGGTCAAGCTTGCCGTGGCTACTATTGGTTTGCTGATCTCTGCGGTTGCCTTTGTAGTTTCGTTCTTCCCGCCTTCAGGTCTGGCTGGGGTAGAAGCCAACCATATGTACGTGACTATGCTGGTGGTGTGTTTCCTGGTGGTTGTGGCTATCCCGTTCATTATCTATGCGCTGCATGATAAACGCCTGAAGGCGACCAACCTCAAGCTGGTGCCTGTAAGCACGGATTCTGCGCCAGAAGGGCATTTCTTTATCCACCCGCGTGCACGCTCCCCGCACCATATTTTTGTCGATGACAAGCAAGTGCATTAATCATTATTTGACCAAGCACTGAATCACCAGGCAGGTTGCGGTGGGTAATAACCCACTTCAATCTGCTTTTTCCGTTTAAGGGGGGCGAAACATGCTGCAAATTGCTTCCTGCACCTGACTCTGACCCCGTATAGGGGGTAACAGAGGGCACCAGCTAACCATTGATTATCCAGATGGGCGCAGCATGCAGCGCCCCTTTGAGTCTGGCCGTTGATGTTACAGATCGCCTCCCATACTTGACTACAGCGCCGTATCAGCTCCCTCTCCCTGTGGGAGAGGGTTGGGGTGAGGGGCATCATTTTCGCCTGATTGAACGCCCAGTCATTGACCAATGACAAGGCGCCACCGGTGTCAGCCTCTTTATAATCAGGCCCGTTTGTCTTCTCACTGGTGTGGACCCATGGCTTATCAACTGAATCTTAACTGGCCCGAGTTTTTAGAGAAATACTGGCAAAAACAACCTGTGGTGTTAAAAAATGCCTTCCCGAACTTTGTCGATCCGATCACCCCGGACGAGTTGGCCGGCCTGGCGATGGAGGTTGAGGTAGACAGCCGTCTGGTCAGCCAAACCAATGGCCAATGGCAGGCTAGCCACGGGCCGTTCGAGCATTTTGATAACCTGGGAGAAACCGGTTGGTCGCTGCTGGCTCAGGCGGTTAACCATTGGCATGCCCCGTCAGCGGAGTTGGTGACCCCGTTCCGCGTGTTACCGGATTGGCGGTTGGACGATCTGATGATCTCCTTCTCGGTACCTGGCGGCGGCGTAGGGCCACATATCGATCAGTACGACGTATTCATCATTCAGGGGATGGGGAGCCGCCGCTGGCGTGTCGGTGACAAACTGCCGCTGAAGCAGTTTTGCCCGCATCCGGCGCTGCTGCACGTGGAACCTTTCGAGCCGATTATCGATGAAGATCTGGAGCCGGGTGATATCTTGTATATTCCGCCGGGCTTCCCGCACGACGGCTTTACCCACCAAACCGCGCTTAACTACTCCGTTGGCTTCCGTGGCCCTAACGGCAGGGACCTCATCAGCAGCTTTGCGGACTATGCGCTGGAAAATGACCTCGGGGGCGAGCACTACAGCGATCCTGATTTAACCTGCCGGGAACACCCTGGCCGGGTTGAAGAATATGAGCTTGATCGCCTGCGCAGCATGATGACCGAGATGATTAATCAGCCGGAAGATTTTAAACAGTGGTTTGGTCGCTTCGTGACCACGCCGCGCCACGAGTTGGATATTGCCCCAGCGCAACCGCCTTACGAGCAGGATGAGGTTGCCGAAGCGCTGATGGACGGTGCCGTCCTGACTCGCCTGAGTGGCTTAAGGGTGCTGGAGGTTGGCGGCAGCTTCTTTATCAACAGCGAACGCCTGGATACCGTCGAGCCTAAAGCCGCCGATGCCCTATGCCGTTACACCCTACTTGGCAAAAAAGAACTGGGTAGCGCGCTGCAAAACCCGGCGTTTGTTGCCGAGTTAACCGGTCTGGTTAATCAGGGGTACTGGTTCTTCGACGAGTAAACGGTATAGATTTCCCCCAGGTCACGGCGCAAGCCTTTGCCTGGGGGAGTTAATTAATCCACCAATACGCGCTTATTGGTCGCGCCCCACAGGATCGACATCTCGGTAAACAACGCGCCGCTGATGTCTTCAACTTCGGTGGCGGTGATCTCTGCATTACCCTGCTTACCGAAGAACACCACCTCATTGCCAGGAGTGACGCCTTTCACGTCGGTCACATCTACCATCACGGTATTCATCGAGGTTTTACCCACCACCGGCACCCGTTGCCCCTGGATCAGTACATGACCGGCATTGCTGAACACTCGGCGATAGCCATCTGCATAACCTACCGGGATATTGGCCAACACCGAATCACGTTTCAGTGTGTAGGTGCGATCGTAACCGACGGTATTGCCCTTAGGGTAATGGTTGAGTGCCGCGATGGATGACTTGAAGGTCATCACGCGTTTATAGTCGTTACTGGCAATGGTATCGCCATAAAACACCCCGCCAACGCGCACCATATCAAGCCAGGACTCTGGTACGGTGAGGGTAGCGAAGGTATTGGCAACGTGTAAGGTCACGTCGCTGCGTTTGATCCCGGTAATGTCTAGCACCTGCTGAGATTGAACCTTGAAGCGGGCGAGATCCTTGCGCACCGCCGCCGCATCTTCCTCAGGATAGTGGGACATGATGCCGACCATTTTCAGATGGGGTAGTGCTGAGATAGCCTTGGCTTCGGCCAATCCGGCGCGATCGCCGACTTCCAGACCGTTACGTGACATGCCGCCAGAGTTCAATGCCAAATGGAAACGTAGAGTTTTGCCCTGCTGAGCGGCAATGGCATCCAGGCGCTTCGCCATTTCCAGATTGCCGATCAGCTCTTCGGTGTCATAGTCAGTAGCTTGGCGCATCTCTGCTTCCGTAGCATTGCGCACGCGCATCAGGCGGCCCTTAAAGCCGAGTTCGCGCACGGTTTGCAGCTCTTGATTACTGGCCACGCCAATGCACTGTACGTGATTCTTGATCATCACGGGGGCCACCAGCGACAGGTCGTGCCCATAGGCATCCCCTTTCAAAATGGCGCAAAGGGTAGTTTTATCGCCCAACAGTTGCTGAATCTTGTGGGTGTTATATTCCAGCGCACTTTGCGAGATTTCCAACCGGGCATTGCTTACCACCGCCGGTGAATTTTTAGCCGTAGCGGTGAGGGAATGGGTGGGGTTGGTAGCAGTGGGTTGATGGCAAGCCACCAACGTTAATAGCGGTATCAAGATTAAATGACGTAAATGCAGCGGCATATTCCCTTCCTGGTGAAATAAAAAATAGGTTTTATCGGCCTCAGTCAGTTTTTTTATCTGATTTGATGGCGGGTGTGGCTGAGCGAACAGCGGCATCAAATAAATGACAAAAGTTACTTTTTGTCAAATTTATTAATAAGCTACAGAGGAGGGGGTAATAAATGCAGCTATTTGGTTGTTCCCCTCACCCCAACCCTCTCCCACAGGGAGAGGGAGCTGATAGCCCCAGCTCTTTTGGAAGTGAATAGATAATCTCAGAAAACTCGAACGCCCCCTTATCCCTGGTGTGTCGCCGAATTTTCAGAACCCCACCAGGGAGTAAGAAGAAGCAAGGTAGGGGATTATGCAGAGCAATCAATGAACTCGAACGGCTCTTTTGGACGTAAATAGATAATCTCAGAAAACACGATCGCTCCCTTATCCCTGGTGTGTCGCTGAATTTTCAGAACCACACCAGAGAGTAAGAAGAAGCAAGGTAGGGGATTATGCAGAGCAATCAATGAACTCGAACGGCTCTTTTGGACGTAAATAGATAATCTCAGAAAACACGATCGCTCCCTCATCCATGGTGTGTCGCCGAATTTTCAGAACCCCACCAGGGAGTAAGAAAAAACAAGGTAGGGGATTATGCAGAACAATCAATGAACTCGATCTGATCCCCTCTCCCTCTGGGAGAGGGCTAGGGTGAGGGGCATCATTTGCGTATTGTTATAGTCAGACAGTATTATTTCATGGAATGCAGGCCAATCACGTTGCCTTCACTATCTTTGGCGATGGAAATAAAACCATTTTCGCCGATGGCAAATTTTTCTTTCAGGATTTCACCGCCGTTTGGCACAATGCGGCTTTCTTCTACGGCGCAATCTTCACATGACAGATAAACCATGGTGCCGCCCGCTCCAACTGGCACGCCAGCCATTTTAACCAGTGCGCCGCCAGACCCTTCCCCACCTTCCTGGTAAGGGAACATCAGGTATTCCATGCCCTCGGTTTCCAGCTTTTCTAACTGCGTGTTGAATACTGCCTCATAGAACTTCTTTGCTCGGGGCATATCAGTAACATAAATTTCAAACCAGCTAACGATATTTTTATTCATGGTATTCTCCAGTGGTATTGATTCTTGTCGTGCCTGATTGGTTATGTTACATACACTGTTTATTTATACAGTGATATAGATCACGTAATCAACTCGTGTTTAGTCTGCTGTTGGGGACTTACCAGGATGAACTCTATTCAATAAAGTCCAATACGATGATAACTGGTCAGCTGGGTTTATTGCTATTGCCGATATTGTAATATCTTGTATCCGATATTTTTTTATTAATCATATAATGAATGTATGTTTAGGGTTTTAATGGTGGATTATTCTTGTTTTTAATTGAGACCAATCCATAACGTGGTGTTGGTAAGGCTTTAATGTTGACTGTGGATTTATTCTATTATTATAATTTAATCGCTTTAAGACGAGTATATCTCGTCAAATTAAAGTTATTTTCTAGCAAAATATTGCAAGTTCATTTTGGTAATTACTATAAGGATATATTTATGAAAAAATTAAACGCATCTGAAGTTTCAAATGTTGTTGGCGGTTATGCACTTGGCTGTGTTATTACCTATGAGCGTCAAACCACAGGTAGCGGTTCTTCTGCGGTAACCGTTTGCCGTCGCGTTGCCACCTGCCAAGGCAAGTTCGGTGAATTTTTGACTCGTGAACCAGCCGATCTGGCTCGCTGCGGTGCTTAATCGCAAGTAATCGTTAAGGTACGGCACTATGGATGGTGTTGTACCTTTCCTTTATTCCCCACATTCTCTTCTTCTTTCTGCGCAATTATCCCCGCGATGACAGTTATCCTCTCTCTGTAGTTTGTGATCCCGGCATCAAACCCCCTGAACAATGTTGAACGTATGTTATCGGTTTGTTATGTTGATTTTCTGACTGATGCCCAACTTGCCGCAGCTACCGGGGCATGCTGCTCAGTACGATAAGCCTGTTCTCTTTTGTTACTTATGTTTCAAGGGGTTAATCATGGTGGTTGCTACCCGGCTCGCTGATGCCAGTTTTGAACAGTGGTTAGGCCAAATCAATTCTGCCTGTGGCCGGTTTTGTGCCAAAACCCTGGCGCCTGGGTTTGCCGGTGCGATCCAGGAGTTCCACTCCCATGCATTACGCCTGAGCATAGTCGATGCTGCCCAGACCCGACTTTATCGCACCCGCCGCGAAGTAGAGCAAAGTGACGGTTGCCACTTTTTTACCGTATTCCAACTGCGTGGCCAGTCGGTTATGGAGCAGGGCGATCGGCAGGCGGTGCTGTCTGCCGGGGATATCACCCTGATCGATGCCGCGCAGCCCAGCAGCTTTACCTACCAACAGGGTTCCCGACAGTTATCACTGCTGCTGCCGCGTAGTTATCTCGAGCAGCAACTGCGTTTTACCGACCTGCCCGGTGCGCGGCGTATTGCTGCCGATAACGCAGTGGCTAAGCTCAGCCAGCAGTTGGTGTTGGGCAGTATGCAGAATGCGCAGATGAGCCGCCTGGAGAGCGAAGCGGTGCTTAACGCCGTGGCCACCTTGTTACAGCCTGCCTTGATGGAGCAAGACGAGGGGCAAGATAGCCACGAGCGCATTTTTACCCGTTCGCTGGCGTTTATCGATCAGCATATTCAGTCCGAACAGCTGCGCCCAGAATGGGTTGCCAGTGAGATCGGCGTCTCCGTGCGTAGCCTGTACCGGCTATTTGCCCGCAAGGGGCTGGTAGTGGCGCAGTACATTAAAAACCGTCGTCTGGATCTCTGCGCCCAGGTTTTGCGCCAGGCCAAGGAGCGGCAAAAGCTGGCCAATATTGGTTATGACTGGGGATTTACCGATCACAGCCATTTCTCCACCGCCTTCAAGGCCCGTTTTGGCGTCTCGCCGAGCGCGTACCGCAAGCAGTATCTGTAACCCCGCCTGGATGATTTGCCAGCAGATTGTCAGGAGTGACAAATCGGATGGCAAGCACAACAAAATATCCCCAGTGAAGAGTTGCTATGGTGAATTGGGGCCCCGTAAAACGGGCTCATCACAACAACAACGGCGGTAATGTCTCTTTGATGGGTGACGGGGGAAAGATGGTAGCTAACACAACAACAATCAAAACCAAACGTCTGCCAGCGGCGATTGCGCTGGCGTTAGGCTTGCTGATCGGCGCGGGTTGGCAGCCAGCGGCGTTGGCTCATGGTGCCGCGGCACATATGGTGCCTTTGCAAAAAACGTTGGAGGAGTTTGGTGCCAGCGTGCAGTGGGATGACTACGCCCGCATGTTTGTGATCGTTAAAGATGGCGCCTATGTGAAGGTCAAACCGGATAGCCGCGAAGCCATCGTTAACGGCAAGCCGCTGAGATTACAGGTGCCGGTGGTGTTCAAAGGTAAAACGGCCTATATGTCCGACGAGTTTATCAACGAGGTGTTTCAGTCCGGCCTGGATCAGACCTTTGCGGTAGAGCACCGGGCCCATCCGCTAAATCCGTTGAGTGCGGCGGAGATTAACGCGGCGGTCGCTATCATCAAGGCGGCTCCACAGTATAAAAACAACGTGCGCTTTACCGAAATCTCGCTGCGTGAACCGGAAAAAAGCCAGGTCTGGCAGTTCGTGCTAAGCGGTCGCGACGTACAGCAGCCCCGGCAGGCCGACATAACGCTGCTCGACGGGGTACATGTGATTGAAACCGTGGTCGATCTGCAACAGAAAAAGGTGCTGTCCTGGCAGCCGATCAAAGATGCTCAGGGAATGGTGCTGCTGGATGACTTCGCCAGCGTTCAGAGCATAATCAACGCCAGTAAAGCGTATGCCGAAGCCTTGAACAAACATGGCGTTGCGGACCCGAGCAAAGTGATCACCACGCCGCTGACCGTGGGTTATTTTGACGGCAAAGATGGCCTGCAGCAGGACCAACGCCTGCTGAAAGTGGTCAGCTATCTCGACGTTGGTGATGGCAACTACTGGGCTCATCCGATCGAAAACCTGGTAGCAGTGGTCGACCTCGAACAGAAGAAAATCATCAAAATTGAAGAGGGACCGGTGATCCCGGTGCCGATGAAGCCAACGCCGTACGACGGACGCGACCGCAAGGCCCCGAAAATCAAACCGTTGGATATCATAGAGCCGGAAGGCAAAAACTACACCATCACCGGCAACACTATCCACTGGCAGAACTGGGATTTCCACCTGCATCTGAATTCCCGCGTCGGGCCGGTGATTTCAACCGTGACCTATAACGATAATGGCCGTAAGCGCAAGGTGATGTATGAAGGGTCATTGGGGGGCATGATCGTGCCTTATGGCGATCCGGACGTGGGCTGGTATTTCAAAGCCTATCTGGATGCCGGGGATTACGGCATGGGCACGCTTACCTCACCGATTGCCCTTGGCAAAGATGCACCGCAAAACGCGGTCTTGCTGGATGAGACCATTGCCGATTACACCGGTAAGCCGACCGATATTCCACGTGCCATCGCCATCTTTGAGCGTTACGCCGGGCCAGAGTACAAGCATCAGGAAATGGGGCAGCCGAATATCAGCACCGAACGCCGTGAACTGGTGGTGCGCTGGATCAGTACGGTTGGCAACTACGATTACATCTTCGACTGGGTATTCCACCAGAACGGCACCCTTGGTATCGACGCTGGGGCGACGGGGATCGAAGCGGTAAAAGGGGTGAAAGCCAGAACCATGCAGGATCCGACCGCCAAGCAGGATACGCAATACGGCACGCTAATCGATCACAACATTGTCGGCACCACCCACCAGCACATTTACAACTTCCGGCTGGATATGGATGTCGATGGCGAAAATAACAGCCTGGTAGAGTTAAATCCGGATGTGAAGCCTAACGATCGGGGCGGCCCGCGTTCCAGCACCATGCAGGTCGATCAGGTGAAAGTCACTACCGAACAGCAGGCGGCACAGAAATTCGATCCTTCCACTATCCGCTTGCTCAGCAACCCGAGCCGGTTGAACAAGATGGGTAACCCGGTTTCCTATCAGTTGATACCGTATGCGGGAGGGACGCACCCGATCGCCAAGGGGGCCAATTTTGGCAAGGAGGAATGGATTTACCACCGTCTGAGCTTTATGGATCGGCAACTGTGGGTGACCCGCTACAACCCGAATGAGCGTTATCCGGAAGGCAAATACCCGAACCGCTCGATCCACGATACCGGGCTGGGCCAATACACGGCGGACAATCAGCCGATAGACAACACCGACGACGTGGTCTGGCTTACCACTGGCACCACCCATGTGGCACGAGCGGAAGAGTGGCCGATTATGCCAACCGAGTGGGTGCACGCGTTGCTCAAACCGTGGAACTTTTTCGATGAAACACCAACGCTGAATCTGAACGGGCAAAAGCAGCAATAGTTTTTTGAGTTATCCATAAAACAGGGGGGCGAATGAGAATTCGCCCCCTACTTTTTAACGGATGCAGCGCGGTTAGTAACGAATACACACCGATTTGGATTCTGTATAAGCATCCAACCAATCCGGGCCGAAATCACGGCCGCTGCCAGACTGCTTGAAGCCGCCAAACGGCATGTTGGCATCGATTAACGTATGAGTGTTGACCCACACCGTGCCCGCCTGAATGCGTGGTGTATAAGCCATCGCCGCTTGCAGGCTGGTGGTCCACAGGCTGGCTGTCAGGCCATAGTCGGTATCGTTGGCCTTCTGCAGCGCTTCCTCGGCATCCGCCACGCGGATCAGGTTGACGACCGGGCCAAACACTTCTTCCCGCGCCAGGTTCAGGCTGTCATCGGGATTGATCACCAGCGTTGGGGGAATATAGAAGCCTTGCAAGTCTGGCCCGGCGGCACCGGTGATCAACTCGGCGTGTTTGTTGCGGGCATCATCCAGATAGGCGGCCACCTTGTTGCGGTGCTCTTTGGACACCAGTGGGTTGATCTGGGCGTTGCCATCCATCCCCGGCCCGACAGAAAGCGACTTCACTGCCTGCTCAAAACCGGCGACCAGCCGATCGTAAATCGGTGCTTCAATATAGATACGTGAGCTGGCGGCGCAGACCTGCCCCTGGTTGAGGAAGCTGCCGGCCATCAACCCCTCGATCACCTGTTGAAGATCGGCATCTTTCAGCACGATGGCCGGATTTTTACCGCCTAACTCCAGCGTGACGCGGGTCAACCGATCCGCCGCCGCGCGCGCGATCCCTTTACCCACCGGCGTGGAGCCGGTAAAGCTCACTTTGGCGATTAGCGGATGTTCCGTCAGCGCCTTACCGCAGACAGCTCCCTTGCCGGTCACCACGTTAAACACGCCCGGTGGTACGCCTGCCTCGCTGGCTAGCTCAGCTATTCGCAGCAGGGTAAGAGGCGTAGTTTCAGACGGTTTGATGACGATAGAACAGCCCGCAGCCAGCGCTGGCATCACCTTCCACATGCCAATCAGCAGCGGGAAGTTCCAGGGGACAATCCCGGCCACTACGCCGATCGGCTCCTTGCGGGTATAGACCTGATATTTGGCTCCCGGCGGCATCGGAATGGAGACATCCAGGGTTTGGCCGACGATCTTGGTGGTCAGCCCGGCGGTATAGCGCATCCAGTTCAGCGTGCAGCCCACTTCAAAGGCGCGGGAGATGTTGATGGATTTCCCCTGTTCCAGGGTTTCCAACTGGGCCAGCTCCTCGGCGTGTTGCTCAACCAGATCGGCGAAGCGCAGTAAAATGCGCTCACGTTCGGCGGGTAGGCGCTGTGCCCAAACGCCAGCGGTAAAGGCCTGATGGGCCGAGATGACGGCCAGTTCCACGTCGGCGGCGTTGGCATCGGCGGTGCAGGAGATCTGTTTGCCGTCAGCAGGGTTATAGACCGCCAGCCGCGATTCGGCCTGGGAGGTTTGCCACTGGCCGTTGATATACAGGCCGTGCTGACGATCGAGGAAACGGACTACGCTGTCCAGTATGGTCACATTAGGCATACGCCCTCCTAAGGGAATAAACGGATCGTTACCCTTAACAGTCTATAGCGTTATGCCCAATGCGGTTTTCATCTGCCTGACATTTGGTTTGTACTGCGTGACACTTGCGGACTATTTACGCGCCAACAAGGTGGCGAAACGCAGTTTGATGCGGTTGCCCTCGGCATCTACGCGGTGCAGCTCGCCGGGGTTCTCGTTATATTTGATGATGTCCCAATCTCGGTAATACTCTTTTAACTCATCCGGCTTGAAGGTGAATGAGAAGGGCACCGTGCAAGGGTAATCTGGCGTATCCATGGCCGCGACGATCAGGTTGTAGCCCCCTTTAACCGTGCTGTCTTGCATATTGCGCACGATGTGTGGGATCTGCTGGCGATCCAGGAACATAAACACCACGGTAGACAAGATGAAGTCGTACTGGCCGCTAAAGCGATGAGTATTGAGATCCTGCTCGCTGGCGCTGATGTGTGAAAGCTGCTCGGTGGCTATGATCTGGTTTATTGCGGCGATCGACGCAGCGTTTTTGTCCCAGGCGGTAACATCAAAGCCTTTCAGGTTGAGATACAGCGAATTGCGGCCGCTGCCACAGCCCAGATCCAGCGTCTTGCCGGGCGCGATCAGTTTGGCGGCCTCAAGGACTTCGGAATGGGTGGCCGTCAGGGAGTATTTTTGGGTGTAATAGTTTTCTGGCAGGGGGGTCTGCTGATCCATCATGATGTTCCTCTATATTTGATGTATATAAAATACATCTTTAATGGCCTTTTGCCTAGCCGTTGAGAGGAGCACAGTATACCCGTTCAGTTTGGCCTGGCGGTATCCCTGTGCCAGGCCCTGGTTTTATCAGGCAATGCGCCTTGGGTTGTGTAGCCCAAAGTTAAAGCTGTTGCAGCTGCGGCAGAACTCTTTCATCGCCGGTGGGGAATCCATCATTGGCAACTTCACCTCGATAAACGCCAACTGGTCCTGACGCGAAGCCTGCTCCAGCGCCATCTCCAGCTGTTGGCTGGTTTCTACCGCGACGCAAAACGCCTGGGTCTGCGGGCTTAGCACCGCCGGGAGTTTGGCGTAATCCCACGCGCCAATATCGTTATAAGACGACGTTTCGCCAAGGATATAGCGCTCAATGGTGTAACCGTCGTTATTGATCAGAAAGACGATCGGCTTTTGCTTATGGCGTAACAGCGTTGAGAGTTCCTGGGCGGTGAGTTGGAAAGAGCCATCACCAATAAACAGCAACTGCCGGCGTTCGGGCGCGGCCATCATCGTACCGAGCAATGCCGGTAAGGTATAGCCGATCGATCCCCAAATCGGTTGGTTGACCACGGTAACGCCGTTTGGCATCCGCATGCCGCCGATCGCGGCACCAGAGGTGCCATTTTCAACGACCAGCACGTCATCCGCCTGAATAAAGCGCCGTATCCGCTGCCAGAAATAGTCCTGATCGAGTGGTTCGCTGCTTGGCGTCGCCAGTTTTTGCTGTGGTCCGGATAGTGTCTTCAGCGGCGGCAGGCTGGTGGCAGGAGCTTTCTCCAGTAGAGCTTGCAGCAGCTCGCTTGCCGTTACCGCCGGATAGGAGAGGTTATCCAGCTTCAGCGAAAAAGGCTGAATATCTACCACCGACTGCTCTGGGATCTGCTGGCTGAAATAGCCGGTAGTGGAATCCACCAGGCGTACGCCAAAGCTGAGGATGCAGTCCGATTGGGCCATCAGCTCGAACAGCTCGGGGCGAGATAGATCGCCGCTATAGCCACCTTGCCAGCCCGGCGTGTTCTCGGAGATCGCGCATTTTGCCGTGGGCATATTGGTTAACGGGATGGCGAATTTATCCGCCAGCGCTAACACCTGCGTTTGAAGTTGATATCGTTCGACCATCTGATCGATCAGGATGATTGGCCGTTTAGCACGGTTAATCCGTTCGAGCAGGGCAGCGCTGGCAAGCTGTAGATGGCTGGCATCGCTGGTTGGTAAGCGATATGGAGCGGGATTATCGGCAACCTCAATTTCCACTTCACAAATGTCTGAAGGGAGCTGGAGGTAAACCGGCTTTTTGCGTTGCCAGGCGCAGGCGATGACTCGCGGGATCTCCGTGGCGGCATTTTCCGGGGTGATGAGCGCCTGCGCCACGGTGAACTGCCGGAAACAGTTCATCACGTTATCAAAATTGCCGTCTGCCAGGGAGTGGTGCAGCAGCGCATTGCCCTGCATGGCGTGCAGCGGTGGCGTACCTGCAATGCAAATCACCGGGGCCGATTCTGCATAGGCTCCGGCAATGCCGGACAGGGCCGCCAGATCGCCCACGCCATAGGTGGTGATCAATGCCCCTGCGCCTTTGAGGCGGGCATAGCCGTCGGCGGCGTAAGCGGCGTTCAGCTCGTTACAGTTGCCAATGAATTCGCACTCTTGATCGTGCTCGATGGTTTCCAGCAGTGCCAGGTTGTAATCGCCGGGTACGCCGTAGATGCGATCCACTTTCAGGGCGCGCAGCTGTTGCAGGATGAATGAACCTATGGTGATCCTCATTGATTGCTCCACATTCACGTCAATTTATTGTTATTTAACCGTGCGCAGCAGGGAACGGCTGGCGATGTCGCGCGGTTAATCGTTGAAAATGCGAGTCGCTTGTAGGGCGTCAGCATTAACAGTTGGTGAAAGTGGCGGCTTGTTCAAGTTGCACGGGTTTGGGGAAGGATTGCCTATCGTATCAAGGAGTTTACGACCCAAAAGGGGTAGCAACAGCGATTTTCGCAGGGGGCGGTACTTTTCTTGCATTGATGGCCGCAGGAAATTGCGGCAAGGGCAGAAAGGAAACGCCAGACGGGTACTTTCCGCCATCTTCATTGCTCTCCTGGCTGAGCGTCAATTTTTCGCTACGCCAGGAGGAGGATAATTTAAACTGGGAAAGTGGCGCTCAGAAGAACATGATCCAGGCCGCCGAAATCGGCATCGCCAACACCAATGCTGGCAGCATATTGGCTACCGGGAACAGCTTTATACCGCAGATGCGCAAGCCGGTGGCCAACATCATTAACCCGCCAACGGCAGAGAAATCGGCCTGCATCGCCGGCGTGGTCAGCGGCAAGATGAACACGGCGCCAAACGCCAGAGCTAGCTGGATGACCAACTGCGGGACGGCGATCAACGCCACGGCCAGGCCAAGCGTGGAAGCAAAAATCAGCGCGGTGAACAGATCGAGGAACGATTTGGCGATCAGCACGCTGGCATCCCCGGTCATCCCTTCGTGCATTGAGCCAAAGATGCCGGTGCCGCTGGCACAAAACAGCACGATAATGGCGACATATGCCTCCAGAAACTCTTTCTGGTCCTCTCTGACAGCGCCTTTGGGGGCCATCAGATTACGGGCCCAGCCTCCGATGCGGCTGATGCCCCGTTCGATGTAGCAAAGCTCGCCAAGCAGTGCTCCCAGTACCAGTGCCAATACCATCACCGGCATATGTGCGACCTTGCCGATCAGCACTACGCCCATTCCCATCGAGGTAATACCAAAGGTCATTGGCAATGCCAGGCGCACCCGCTCCGGCAGCCTATGACCCAACATTGCCCCTGCAATACCACCGGCCAATATTGCTGCACCATTAATAAATGGACCAATAACCATACCTATCCCTCGGCAAATAAAACCTAAGGTTCCTCCATAAGTCGTTGAGGTGCAAGCAGGATAACCGGAGTTTTCTGACAGACAACGCGTGTACAGGCGCATAACTTGGGCGCGTACGCCAATGGGCACCAAACTTAACTGTCTCTCAACGAGGGGCGATAAAAGGATTGGGCCCGTGATAAACGGCTTGCTCAGGATAGGGCGATCGGTAAGAATCCCCGCTTTTATTTTTACAGGAGTTGCGAAATGATGGTGAAAAGGATCTTGTTAGCCGGGGGGTTGGCGTTGATATTTCCTGCACTGCCTTCATACGCCGAGGTTAGTGCGGAAAATAGCAATGTCGCGCACGCTGAAGATCCAGGCTGGTGGGGGCGTTTTACCGGCAACGTGGCGGAAACATGGAACAACTCGCCCAATAAGGAGCTCTATCTCCCGGCGATCACCTGGCATAACCGCTGGACCTACGACAAGGAAAAGACCGACGATTACAACGAGCGCCCTTGGGGAGCGGGCTATGGCATCTCGCGGTTTGATGCAGATGGTGATTGGCACGCGATCTACTTTATGGCGTTCAAGGACTCCTTCAACAAATGGGAGCCGATCGGCGGTTATGCCTACGAGAAGATCTGGCGGCCGATTGAAGGGGAAGATTTCCGTCTGGGGCTGGGATTTACCGCCAGCGTGACCGCTCGTGACAACTGGAAATATATCCCGATCCCCGCGCCGCTGCCATTGGCGTCGATCGGCTATAAGCAACTGACCTTCCAGGCTACCTATATTCCGGGTACTTACAATAACGGTAACGTGTTCTTCGCCTGGCTGCGTTGGCAGTTCTGATGGCTTGCCGAAATTCTGAAAAATGTGTTACGGCCCGAATAAAAGGAACTTGTCGGCTGGCACGGCGTCCGAGCTAGGCGTCGGATTAATTACGCCGTCATTTTGAAGTTAAACAGGAGCCTTACCGTTATGAATACCAAACATCGCTTATTGTTGGCCCTGAGCTTGACCACGGTAATGGCTACGGGCAGCGCCCAGGCCGCCGGGTTGATGGACTCCCTCAGCAGTGCTGCCACAGAACTGAGCAAATCGGGTGGCAGCACCAGCAACGGTGGCATGTCGCTGTCTTCGCTTAGCGGATTACTCAACGGCGGTGATAAAGCGTTGAGCTCCTCCAGCATGACCAACGCCGCAGGGATCTTGCAATACTGCGTGCAGAATAACGTCCTGTCGGCGAACGGCACCGAAGCGGTGAAAGACCAACTGCTGAATAAACTGGGCATCACCAGCACGGCCAATGCCAACAGTGAAGATTATCAGCAAGGACTGGGTGGCCTGCTGAATACCGGCAAGGGCAACACGCTGGATCTGAATAGCCTTGGCACCTCGCAAATTACCGAGAAGGTGAAGCAGAAAGCCTGCGATCTGGTGCTGAAACAGGGCATGTCCTTTATTTCCTGATCCCTTTGGGGGAGCGATGCTCCCGCTCAATTCACGGTGAAGATAATCTCAATGACCAAGATCCTGATGCTTTCTCTTTTCGCTAGTGTGGTTTTGTTACAGGGGTGTACGGCGAAAACCAATGATGATGTGCCTGCGCCGCCGAAGGTAATTGGCATGGCGAATCCGGCAGATGTGTATTGCGGCCAGATTGGCGGCAAGCTTAACCCCAAGCAGAATGCTCAGGGGCAGTATTCCACCTGCACCTTGCCTGATGGGCAAGAGATTGAAAGTTGGGAGCTGTTCCGCCGCGACCATCCGGCGAAAAAATAACCCGGTAGGACGGTGCTAGAACTCTCTATCACTTATCGGATGATATTGGCCTGGCCCCTCCTCTGAAAAGGTCAATGGCAGCCTGCCATCGGGCCGATCTGCCACCGAGAGGGCCGTACGGAAGCTACAACCGCTGTGGATGTTTTTCACCTTCATCACATAGCGGCCGTTGGGCTCCAGCTTGATATTGAAACTGCTGGCGGCGGGGAGGAACACCTCGGCCAGCAGTTGCTTGGTGGCGTTCTCCAGTTTGACCAATACGGCAAATTTATTGTGCTGATTATCCAGCGCCAACGTCTGCAATTTGCTGCCTGCTTGCCAATCTGGCTCATGCAGATAACCTGCCGAAGCGGGCCATGGGCTGCCCTGATTATCTGGCAACGGCCCAACGCAGTGTTGGCGTGCTTCCCGTAACGGGGCTTCTCGTTGGATCACGTAATTCTGTGGCGCGGCAAGGGTAAAACTCTCCTCCTGTACTCCTTCACTCAAGTGGCGCTTAGCCAGCAAAACCCCGGCAGCAAGCAGCATAAAGAAGATCAACAGGGTCAGCCGATTGCGGAAGAACGGTGCCAATAGCCTGCCCGGTAGTTGAAACAGCCAGCTTGCAACTCTCAATAGCATTGTTTTTCCTTTTTGGCCGCCTGTCTTTCCAGCCGCAACTTGCCTTTCAATGGGTGTTTAATCAGAGCGTTACGTCCGCGTTAACGTAACTTTTTCCAGTATAGCCAACATCCTGACGGCGAAAATCGCCAAAAGCGCTTTTTATAGAAAACCATTGTACGTTTGCGTTCGTTTGTATACATTCGTGTTCATTGTTACTTCGCTGGACCTTCAGAATGTCAAAATTGCTGCCCAATGAGCGCCACCAGGCCATTCTTGCCACCTTGCAACAGCAGGGGCGAGTGCTGGCGATCGAAATGGCGGCGCAGCTGCATACCACCGAGGCCACCATCCGCCGCGATCTGCGCCAACTGGCGGCGCAAAACCTGTGCAAACGGATCTATGGTGGGGCGTTGGCGCTCACGCCTGCCGGTGGCTACATGGCCGAGCGGGTCGAGATAAGTGGCGATGAAAAACAGCGGCTGGCTCAGGCAGCCTTGCCCCTGATCCAGACCGGGCAGGTGATCTTTCTTGATGCGGGCAGCACCTACCTTTATCTGGCCGATCTGCTGCCCCGCGATCGGCAACTCACCGTGGTGACCAATGCGCTAAGCGTGGCCAGCCGCCTGCTGGAACGCCCCGGGATCCGTACTATTTTGATAGGCGGTGAGGTAGATGCAGAAATCGGCGGCAGCGTCGATGCCAAGGCATTGGCTGAGATTGCCTCGTTTCGTTTCGATATCGCCTTTACCGGCGTCTGTGCTTACGATCCCGACAGTGGCTTTACCGCGTTGCGCTATCAGGAGGCGCAGTTCAAGAAGCAGATGCTGGCACGCGCTGGCAACGTCGCGGTGCTGTGTACCCGTGACAAGTTCAATACCTACGCGCCTTATACGCTACTGCCCGCCAGCCAGGTCGATTATCTGGTGATTGCCCGTGGCGGCCATGCGCAACTCGAACAGCAGGTCACTCTCAGCGGTGGCAGCGTGCTGTATATTCCCGCAGATGATGGAGAATGATGATGAAAATCGCCCATGTTGCCCTATGGACAGAGGATATTGAGGCTCAGGTCGGCTTCTGGTTGCGCTATTTCAATGGCGTAGCGGGGGAGGAGTATGTGAGCAAGAATCGCCCAGGCTTTATCTCACGTTTTGTTCAACTGGCGGATGGCCCCGCGTTGGAGATCATGTGCGTCCCTGGCCTGTTGGCGGGGGGGAAAGGTGAGGAACGCGTGGGTTGGGCCCATATTGCGCTGTCGCTTGGCAGCGAGGCGTTGGTGGACGAACTTGCACAGCGGGCCAAGCAAGAGGGGATTTTGCAGGCGGCACCGCGCTGGACCGGTGATGGCTTTTATGAGGCCATCATTCGCGATCCAGACGGCAACGCGATCGAAATCACCGCCTGATCACGCTTCCTCCAGGGCGGCGAACTGCTGAGCCAGAAAATCGATCAGTAGCCGTACCGCTGGCAGCATGCCACGGCGTGAGGGATAGACAATATGGATCACGCCGCCCTGAGGTTGCCAGCCGGGCAACAGTTGTACCAGATCGCCCCGCAGGATCTCGTCGTGCATCATCATGGTCGGCAGTTGAACGATACCGGCCCCGGCAATTGCCGCGGTACGCAGCATCAGCATGTCGTCGGTGACCAGTCTGGGTTGATGCTCCCACTGGAACGTCTGCCCCTCCGGGCCGCTGAGTTGCCATTGATGCTGTGTTCTGGCCGGGCCGAGATCGAGCGTTGGGTAGTTCTGCAACCCTGCGGGTGAATCGATAGCGCCGATGGTGCGTACCAACGCCGGGCTGGCTGCGATGCACCAGCTGCGCTGAGCCAGGATTTTCAATACCAGGTCGCTGTCTTCTAACGGCGGTGGCCTGACGCGAACCGCCAGATCCAACCCTTCACCCACCACATCGACCCGGCGGTTGGTCGCCTCCAGATGCACCGTCACTCGTGGATAATCCGCCATAAACCTGGCCACCATGCTACCGATACGCGTATGCAACATCGCCACCGGGCAAGACATGCGTACCGTGCCGCAAGGCTCCGCCCGGGTCTGTTCGATCGCCTGCTGTGCCGCTTCGGCCTCAACCAGCATCGCCTTGCAGTGCACATAATAGCTTTGCCCTAAATCGGTCACCGAGAAACGCCGGGTTGAACGCTGGATCAGGCGTACGCCGAGCCGTTCTTCCAACTGCGCCACGCGGCGGCTGAGCTTCGATTTGGGAATGCCCAACGCACGCCCTGCCGGGGCAAATCCCTGATGGTCTACCACGCTGGCGAAGAAATACAGATCGTTCAGGTCTGTCTGCATCGGTTCCCCTATTGTTCTATTTATAGAACACTGAGTGTATATCTTGCCGACTACTGCGGCAAATCGCCTTGGACTAAACTTCTGTCATCAACGTTAGGCCGCGAGGCCTGCAACAGGAGTTTAAGATGAAAAAGATCCTTGGTGTTTATAACAGCCCGGAAGCTCACTGGGTCGGCAACGGTTTCCTGGTGAACTCCCTGTTCTCATATAACGAACTGGGTGCAGAGATGAGCCCGTTCCTGCTGCTGGATCACGCTGCGCCAACCAAATTCCGCTCGCACAGTGGCCGACGTGGCGTGGGGCAGCATCCCCATCGCGGGTTTGAAACGGTCACCATCGTCTATCAGGGCGAAGTAGAGCATCGCGATTCCACCGGTAGCGGAGGGGTGATCGGCCCTGGCGATGTGCAGTGGATGACGGCAGCGTCGGGCATCTTGCACGAAGAGTTTCATTCCAAAGACTTTTCGCAGAAAGGGGGCACCATAGAAATGGTGCAACTTTGGGTCAACCTGCCAGCCAAAGACAAAATGGCGGCGCCGGGTTACCAGACTTTGCTGAACCAGGATATTCCTGTCGTGCCTCTGGCAGATAACGCCGGGCAGGTCAGGGTGATTGCCGGCAACTACGGCGGTCATGCTGGTCCAGCGCGCACCTTCAGCCCGATCAACGTGTGGGATATGAAGCTGAACGCCGGGCATACCACCACCTTGCAGGTGGAGGAAGGGCATACGCTGGCCGTGGTCATGCTGCATGGGGCGATTCTGGTCAACGGCGAGCAGATTGTGCGGGAAACGCAAATGGTGCTGCTGGATCGCGCTGGCGACTCAATCACCCTTGAGGCAAATGGTGACGTCAGCTTGCTGGTGCTGAGTGGTGAACCTATCGATGAGCCCATCGTCGGTTACGGCCCCTTCGTGATGAACAGCGAGGCGGAGATCCAACAGGCTTTCCGTGATTTCAACAGCGGTCAGTTTGGCGCGATGCCGCTGACTACCGCAGGCAGCAATCAATAACCTCTGTGTCCCGGTACGGAAAATGTTCTCCGTATCGGGCACCTACTTAACTTACTCTTAGGAAGGAGTTGTAACATGACAGCAAATTACAAGCGTCTCGATAAAGACCAGGCCGCCGTGCTGCTGGTAGATCATCAAGCTGGGCTGCTATCACTGGTACGCGATATCGATCCCGATCGTTTCAAGAACAACGTATTGGCTCTGGGTGACCTGGCGAAATACTTCAATCTGCCGACAATCCTGACCACCAGTTTTGAAACTGGCCCCAATGGTCCTTTGGTGCCCGAGTTAAAGGCCCAGTTCCCAGATGCGCCTTATATTGCACGCCCTGGTCAGATTAACGCCTGGGACAATGAAGACTTCGTTAAGGCGGTTAAAGCCACTGGTCGCAAACAGCTGATCATCGCTGGCGTGGTGACGGAGGTCTGCGTGGCGTTCCCGGCATTGTCGGCACTGGCTGAAGGTTTTGAGGTCTTTGTGGTGACTGATGCCTCCGGTACCTTTAACGAGTTGACGCGGCAATCCGCATGGAGCCGCATGGAAGCCGAAGGGGCGCAGTTAATGACCTGGTTCGGCGTGGCTTGCGAATTGCACCGTGATTGGCGTAATGATATCGAAGGCTTGGGGACGCTGTTTGCCAACCATATTCCAGATTATCGCAACCTGATGACCAGCTACAGTGCGCTGACCTCAGGCAAGTGATCGGTGGGGTGTAGTTGCCACGCTGCACCCTGTTCCAATAAAACTTTTCCCCAATCCCATCCCCTCTCTTTGCTCAACGGGCAACGTATTGAGATTTACGCTTCTTTACTGAGAAACCGATTGAAAATTCAGCGGTATTTCCACATATAATGGAGTGTTAATTTCACAAGGAGCGCGTATGGGAATCAGTGAAGAAGAAGCACTCCGTCGGTTGAGTCTAGAAAAAAATGCCGTCGGCAATTCGGCGAAATGGGTGGCGATTGTTTCAGCCGCTTACTTTGCTCTGATGGTGCTTTATGGTCATCCCACCGGCGTATTGGCCATGTCCGGCGCCATTTTTGTCGTTTCAACCACCATCTGGCTCAAGAAACGCCAGAAAGTCAAAGCCTACCGTCAGGTTCTGGCCAAGATCGGTACAGATGAAACGCCCTAGTGTCATTTGATGGGGGGAGAAAACCCTCCCCGCATGGAGAGGGCTGGTCAGTCGTCAGATAAACGAGTCGTCGTCGCTGTAGTCATCAGAGGAGAAGTCATCGTTCTGATAATCCGCCTGCTGTAACCCATTATCCTGGTTGATAAAACGATCGTCGCCGTTATTGAAGGTGTCAAGATTGTTTGACGCGGAAAAACTCCCCATAGTGCCGTCATCAACGGGGGGGTTATTGATGATGTTGACGATCTCTTCCGGTTGCGAATGCCGGAACATCCCGGTCAACATATCGGCTAGCACGACCCCTCCGGCAACCCCTGCCGCCGTTTGCAAGGCTCCACCAAGAAAACCACCGGCCCGGGAAGGGGTGGCCTGCTGAGGTTGAGCATAGTTTGGCTGTTGCGGCGTATATCCTGCTTGCGGTTGACCGTTCCAAGCGGCGTTATTCTGCTGCTGTGCCTGATATTGTTCCTGTGGGCTTGGCGCATTGCGGTTGCCAGCGCCAAACAGCCCGGCAAGAAATCCCCCGCTGCTCTGCTGGCTATTGGCCGTTTTCTGTAGCTGTGCAACCTGGTTTTCCAGCTGTTTTACCTGCTGGTCAAGCCGTTTCAGCGCGGCTTCCTGAATGATCATGGCCTGCGCCATATAGTAAGGTGCCGAGGGTTGCTCGCGGATATGCTGGTTGATCTGCTGTTCTGCCTGAATATCCCTTTGGCCGGTTTGGGTCTGGGCCTCTTTCAGGCGGCTGAACAAACCATCGATAAGTTGTTGTTCTTCGGATCGCATAGGATGACCTCAATAGCAGTACAGGATGCTAGTGATTACCCTAGCGCGTTTACCCGGCGCGATAAATAAATGGCAGGTAAACCTATCTGCGATTGATGGCAAAGTTGAATGGCTAGACGGGCACCGCATGCAGCACTCTCTTCGTAGCGATCCGGTTGATGTTTTGTCAGCAACTGCAATACCGCTAGCACAACGGCATTAGCATGACCAATTTCAACCCGCTGTGCTCCGCCGGGTAGAACGTTACTTGCTGAAAATGCAGCTCCCCCTGCTGTGGGTGGCTGAAGGTACGTTCGCCGCCTTCACGAGCCATTACGTCCTGCTGTTTCCACCAATGATGAAAAGCGTCGCTGTTGTGGGTCATATTGCGCACAAAGGCACGTATCTCTTCCGTTCCCTGATGATGGCTGGTTTCTGCACGAAACTCGGCCACCACTCGTCGAGCCCGATTTTCCCAGTCACTGACCAGCACTTTCGCCTGAGGGTGAAAAAACATGAAGTGTAGCAGGTTGGGGGTTTTTGCCTGCTTAAGCCAATCGCAGAACAGCTCCTCCGCCTGTGGGTTCCAGGCCACCATATTCCAGGTGAGATCGAGCAGATAACAGGGCACGGTCATTTGATGCACACTTTGCAGTACGGCGGCATTAATCGTTTCCTGCGGCTGTTCTTTTTCAGGATCGGCGATATGCGCCAGGGTGAACAGGTAATGACGTTCGGCATGGCCCAACCGTAACGCCGTGGCGATGCGTGCCAGCGTATAAGGGGAAATCGACACCTCGCGTCCCTGTTCTATCCAGGTATACCAGGTGGCGCTGATGCCACTGATTTGTGCCAGCTCTTCACGGCGTAAACCACTGGTGCGGCGACGTGTGGCGGTGGGCAGGCCCAGCATTTCTGGAGTGACCCGCTCGCGGTGCGCACGTAAAAAGGCACCAAGGGCTTTCTGGCTGGAAATTGCGTCTGATTCCATTAGGGTGGTACCTGTTTATACTAGGATAACGGCTCATATTGTACCCGTATAGCTGCTTGATTATAGTCATTACCAGCCATCTCGGCACCGGCGTAAGCCAGATAATAATGGGAGCAGCTATGAGCATCAGCAACAGCCATAAAAATGCGGTCGACCGCCAGTTTGGCGAACAGGCCAATGCCTACCTGACCAGTGCGGTACATGCGCAAGGGAAAGACCTGCAACGCCTGGCCAAGCTGTTGGCAGGGAATACCGATGCCCGCTTGCTCGATCTGGGGTGTGGGGCAGGGCATGCCAGCTTTACCGCTGCGGCCCATGTGGCGCAGGTGGTGGCGTACGATCTGTCGGCGCAGATGCTGACGGTGGTCGGCAACGCGGCACAGGAAAAGGGATTGGCGAATATTCAGGTGCAGCAGGGCGTGGCGGAGTACTTACCCTTTGATGACGCCAGCTTTGACGTGGTGATCAGCCGCTACTCGGCACACCATTGGCACGATGTGGGGCGGGCATTGCGTGAAGTTAAACGGGTATTGAAACCCGGCGGGCGAGCCATCTTTATGGATGTGGTTTCCCCTGGGCATCCGTTATTGGATATCTATCTGCAAACGGTCGAAGTGCTACGGGATACTTCGCACGTGCGCAACTATGCACCGGGTGAGTGGCTGAGCATGTTTACTGAATCTGGGTTGCTGGTGCGGGAAGTCACGGCCGATCGTCTTGATTTGGAGTTCAGCAGTTGGGTGGCCCGGATGCGTACGCCTGAGCATTTTGTCACGGCGATCCGTGCGTTACAGCAGGGGGTAGCAGAAGATGTTCGCCAACACTTTGCCATTCAGGCCGATGGCTCATTTACCAGTGACATCATGATGTTTGAAGCGGTGAAAGGTTAATATTTCAGGGCAGCCGTTGCGGGCTGCCCTGAAAATCCATACTTACTTCTTGTCTTCCAACAGGCAACGGTAGATCAAGCCACCGATAACACCGCCGATCAGCGGTACCAGCCAGAATACCCACAGCTGTTGCAACGCCCAGGTACCCTGGAAGATTGCCACGGCGGTACTACGTGCCGGGTTAACTGAGGTATTGGTAACGGGAATACTGATCAGGTGGATCAGCGTCAACGCCAGGCCGATGGCCAAAGGCGCGAAGCCTGCCGGTGCGCGTTTATCGGTCACACCATGGATAACGATCAGGAAGAACGCAGTCAGTACTAATTCAATAACGATGGCGGCCTGCAAAGAATAGCCACCCGGTGAATGCTCACCGTAGCCGTTAGAAGCAAAACCGCTGGTAGTTGCATCAAAGCCGGTTTTACCACTGGCAACTAAATAAAGTACCGCGGCGGCGGCAATACCACCAATCACCTGGGCAACCACATAGGGAATAACATCTTTGGCAGGGAAACGGCCGCCTGCAAATAATCCCATTGTGACCGCTGGGTTAAAGTGCCCACCAGAAATATGGCCGACAGCGTAGGCCATGGTTACCACGGTAAGGCCGAATGCTAAAGCAACACCAGCAAAACCAATACCTAATTGAGGAAAGGCTGCGGCCAGCACTGCGCTACCACAACCACCGAACACCAACCAAAAAGTACCGAAAAATTCGGCAAAAAGTCGCTTTGACATAGACTCCATCCTGCTGGGGGAACAAACTAACGGGCGTTAGCACTAAAACTATAGAGCACCTTTTTAATATTGTAGTGGTCTAAAACATAAATTTTCGTGCACACCTTCGATTACGGCCGGTATTAAAGCCCTATCTTTTTATTTTGTCTATGTGAAAGCGAGTATTTTAAGAAATTATCTTATTTTTTGCTGTTTTTTTATCTTGTGGGTAGGTAATTTTCCTATTTTATATAGGATTAATTCTGTGTTTTATTTTTATCGTGGGTAAATTCTTATTTTTCAATTGGTTTTTATCACTCAATAATGAAGGGCTGATTGTTTATTTCTATTTGTTATCGGTTTTTTTAGACTTGATCGTCATAAAAGTGTCATTGTTGGTGGTTAGGCTCTCAGGCTGTTACTTTCCCTTACAAAGAGTTAATGCTATGAGAATCAAACCGCTTGGCGTGTTGTTGGCCTCTGTCTTACCGCTGTTGTCCTATGCTGCCGATATTGGCGTTGCTCGTTACAACGTCAGCTTTCCTGACGGCGATCGGGTGGGTTATTCCGGCGCTTTTGCCAGCCAGTTTCCCAATGGGCTACCGGTAGGGATTGGTTCCGGGCTGGTATTTAATGGCCGGGAAGGGGGGGATCTACTGCTGACCACCGTGACCGATCGTGGCCCGAACGCTGATGCGCCAGCAGTCGGCAAACAGGAGGCCAAGATTTTTGCCAACCCGGCTTTTGTACCCTTATTGATGGAAATCCGTATTGGTGGCGGTAAGGCCATTGCCACCCAAGCCCGTCCTTTGCACGATGATAACGGCCCTATTAGCGGCTTGCCGTTGCCTGGCAACCTGATTGGCTCAACCAATGAAGTGGCATTGACGGATACGCTCAAGCCGCTGGCGAGTGACAAACGCGGGTTGGATACCGAGGGGATCACGCCAGATGGTAAAGGAGGCTATTGGCTATGTGACGAATATGGCCCCTTCCTGATCCATATCGATGGCCAGGGTAAAATTCTGGCGAAATATGGCCCAACACCATTAGCGGGGGAGCAGGCGGTTGCCAGCGGCTTGCCGAACATCATTAAATGGCGTCAACCGAACCGGGGTTTTGAAGGCGTAACCCAGTTACCGGATGGGCGGATCCTGGCCGCGGTGCAGAGCACGCTGGATATCGATGGCAAGAGCAAAAACCAGGCGCAGTTTACCCGTTTGGTCAGCTTTGATCCTGCCAGTGGCAAAACGGCCATGTACGGTTATCCGATCGATATCGCCCGTTACCAGAAAGCTAAAGATGCCAAGATTGGCGATATCGTGGCGGTCGATAATCAACACATTTTGCTGATCGAACAGGGCAGTGACAAAGACAAGCAGATGATGAACAAGATCTATCTGGTTGATCTCAGCCAGGCCAGCGATCTGACGTCGTTCGATGGCCAGGGCAAGGCGTTGGAATTTGCTGATACCAGCGAACTGGCCAAGCGTGGGGTGAAGCTGGCCCAGAAACGTGAAGTGGTCGATCTGCGTAAACTGGGTTGGCAGCAGGAGAAGGTGGAGGGATTGGCGTTGATCGACAACCGCACACTGGCGGTGATTAACGACAACGATTTTGGTTTGCAGGCCAAGCTGGTTAACGCCGAGCCTGAAGGGAAAAAGATTGGCGACTATCAGCGGGATCAGCAAGGCAAGCTGAGTTTGGCAGGTAAACCGGTAAACACGACGGTTGAATTGCGGCCATTGGCACAGCCAGAGTCCTTGAGCGAACTATGGGTGTTAACCCTGCCAGAGCCATTGCGCTGAACGGACGCAGTAAGTTGATAGAGGAATGTCTGCCGGATAATTGGGCCAGGTTTGGCCCAATTATCCGTTGAGCGGGGGCTGGGCGAAGGAAAATTTCTTTAAAATAAACCGAGTTATCTCAGTTGACTAAATATAATTATTAATTTTTTCAAATAGAGCGTAAAATTTGCGCTATAAATAAAGTTATGCGCTACCAGGAAATACCCATTCTTACTTTCTCCTTATTTTGCTCACAATGATTGAGCTTCTTTACATTGGATGACGTCTGTTTTCAATGGTTAACTCATAATTAACCTCACTGAGAACGAGTTCAAATGAAAATAACGGAGTCAATCATGAAACTATTACCATGCATCGCAGCAGCACTGATCGCCACCGCTTCATTCTCCACCATGGCCGCAACCATGGGCGCCAAACAGGTTGATAGCGCTCAAGCCAGCAGCATGCAGAGCATCGGCACGGTGTCGGTTTCCGGTATCAGCGGCTCACCGGATGACGCTATCCATGCGCTGAAACAAAAAGCGACTGCAGACGGCGGATCGCACTATCGAATCATTGGCCTGGATAATCCAGGGGATTCCAGCGACTGGCGCGGTACTGCGGAAGTTTATCGCTAATTAATCAACGATAAATAGCTGAGTGGCCAATGAGGTTGGCCAATATAATAGACGGCTGCGGATAATAATCTGTCCAATATTTTGTTGGTTGATTATTATCGCAGCCTTTTTGGCTTTTATTTTATGATGCCTGGTTGCATTTGATTACAACTATCAGGACCGTTTTCGGAATGGGGTTAATGAAACCTTAAGAAATTCAGTCCACATTGGGGAACTCATACGATGGAGGCCTCAATGTTAAATGCGACGCGACTGCAACTAAAGCATCACTTTTCCTACCTTCACCAGTTTATGGCCTCCCCCCGAACCGTGGGCACATTGGCACCTTCCTCTCAATGGCTCTGCCAGGCGATGCTGCAACAAATCGAGTGGACGCAAGCCTTGACGGTGGCCGAGCTAGGGGCGGCGGACGGTGTGCTGACCAAACGGATCCTGGGCCGCCTGCGGGCCGATGCTCAACTGGATGCCTATGAAATTCAAACCAGCTTCGTCCATAAGCTGCAACAGATTGATGATAGCCGCCTGCGGGTGATGGCCTATTCGGCGGAAAGGCTGGAGCGCGATTACGACGTTATTTTTTCCTGCTTGCCGCTGCTGTCGATCCCGCTCAGGATAAGAGTGCGTATCTTGCAGCAGGCGCAGCAGCGTTTACGAGCCAATAACGGCACGTTAGTGCTGTTCCAATACAGTCATCTCTCGGAAAAGCTGCTCTCGCGCTATTTTCACTGGCAGCGGCGGTTAGAGGTGCGTAACTTCCCCCCTGCGCTGGTGTATGTGTGTACCCCGCGCTGATCACAGCCGCTTTTCCATCACCACCACTTCGTCGCCATATTGCTGGCGGCGTTCAATAGTCTGCCAGCCCCAACCGGCGTACAACCCCTCGCTGTGATCGGTGATCAGATGCAGAACGGGATGGCTGCGTTGTTGTGCCGCGCTGACGATCGCCTGCTCCAGGCGCTGGGCAATACCCTGCCGACGATGATCCGGGTGTACAAAGACGCCGGCCAGCCAGGGGGAGAGATCCCTACGATGATGATCGTCACTCGGCCACAGGCTGGCCATCCCCAGCGGGCGCTCGCCATCAATCATCAGCAGCGTCAGGAAATCCTCGCTGGGTTTGCTGCACAAAGCAAAGCGTTGGCGGGTTCGTTCCAGCGTACCGCCGCGTTGTGAGCCCCATTGGCCAAATGCCCAAGCGGCGCAGACATCGGCAAAGTGTGGGTAGTCTGTCAGCGTAACGATCTGTTGAGCCATATTTATCCCCCCGGTGTTGTGATACCAATTTAGCCTGCAAGGCCGCAGCGTGGCGACTGCTTTTGGTTTTTTATCTGCTGAGATTGTTCAGGGCGTATCTTCGCTGTTGATTGAATATTTAAATGAGAGTAATTATCATATAGCACTTTGTGGCGCTATTGGTGATTTCTGCCTGCGGCAAAATCTGTTTAAATAGCCGGCCGCTAACCAGGAGCCAGACATGAGCCTGAAGCTACGCTTGGCACAACCGCAGGATATCCCGCAGTTGGTCGCGGTTGAACGTTCCGCCGCCCAGCTGTTTCGCCAGCAGCCAGAGTTACAGTTTATTGCCGAAGGTGAGGTGATGAGCCCGCGGCAGCACGTCGATTTTATCGAGCAGCAGCAGGAGTGGGTGATGGCTAACCCAACTGAGCAGATCGCCGGTTTTATCGCGGTGCAGCCCTTTGCGCACAGCTGGCATATCGCCGAGCTTTCGGTTGCGGCCGATTGGCAGCGGCAAGGCGTGGGCAAGCGCCTGATCGAAGAGATTGCCCGGCTGGCCTTGCGCCAAGGTATCCAACGGTTAACGCTAACGACGTTCGTGCAAGTGGCATGGAATGCACCTTATTACCAGCGCCTTGGCTTTCGTACCATTCCTGTCGCACGGTTGGATGCATATTTACAGCATCTTCTGGCGCAGGAGGTAGAACATGGGTTTGCTGCCAATAGCCGCTGTGCTATGGAATTTACACTATCGTAAAGATTGAAATACAGATTCAGGGCGGTATGATGCAGTTACAACGCCAACGCTCGATCGACCTGCGGGCAGGTTCGCAGGCAATCTAATGCATTCAGTCACCGCAAAAGGGACAACCCGTAATGACACAAGCCATTTTTATGGTAGGAGCTCGTGGAGCAGGTAAAACCACGGTCGGCAGTGCATTGGCGCAGGCGCTGGGCTATCGGTTTATCGATACCGATCTGTTTATGCAGCAGACCACGCAAATGAGCGTAGCGGAAATGGTCGCACAGGTGGGTTGGCAGGGATTTCGCCAGCGCGAAACCCAGACCCTGCAAGCGGTAACCCAACCGTCAACCATAGTTGCCACCGGCGGTGGGGCGATCCTGGCCGAAGAGAACCGGCGTTTTATGCGTCAGCATGGCACGGTGCTCTATCTACGTGCCCCAGCCAGCGTATTGGCGCAACGGCTGGCAGAGTTTCCGGAAGAGGGGCAGCGCCCAACGCTCACTGGCCGTCCCATTGCCGAAGAAATGCTGGAAGTATTGGCGGTACGTGAGGCTCTCTATCAGGAGGCTGCGCACCATGTTATGGATGGTACCGCTAATCCCCAGCAGGTAGTTGAGCAAATCTTGGCGGTCTTGCAAGGCGAGGCAGTAAAGTAATTTCCCAGGCCACATCTTGTGCCACGATATCACTGACCAATCCCAACCCACTCGCTATGTGCTGTAGGGGCGCCGCATGCTGCGCCCGCTTAGCCGCAGCCGATTAACTAAGTAAAATAAAGCCCTGGCGTTATGCCAAATCGCTGACGGAAGGCTGCAATATAGGCGCTGACGTTCTCATAGCCACATTCGTTGGCTACGTTAGCAACGGGCATACCGGCCGATAGCGCCTCTAACGAACGGATCACCCTGGCTTGTTGACGCCAGCGGGAAAAACTCATGCCGGTTTCCTGCATAAAGCGTCGGCTAAGGGTGCGGGGGCTTAAGCCCGCCCATGCAGCCCATTCACCTTGCTGGCGATCATTGGCAGGATCGTTCAATAAGCCATAGGCAATTCTCAACAACCGGGCATCTTGTGGCAGCGGTAGTTGCAGCGGTTCGGCCTCCTCGCTTCGCATCTCATCGAGCAGAACCTCCACCAAACGTTGTTGCGCCATGTCAAGCGGCGCGGAAAACTGTGCAATGCGTTCAACCAGCGCCGAGCTTAAGGCGTTGGCGGCGGTCAGGCGTGGCGTTGCCGCCAATGTGTTGCAGCAGGTCTCGGGTAAATAAAGGATCCAGCCGATCACCTTGCCGCAGGCCAGTGCCTGATGAGGGCAGTGGGGCGGAAGCCAGCCAAGATTACCGGCAGTCATTGCCCACTGCTGCCCCGCGGTTTCTAACATCATCATGCCGTGGGTCAACAGATAGACCTGCCCCTGTTGATGCTGATGCCAAGGCGTCAGGTGTTTTTTAGCGTGCAACAAGCGTTCGCTGTGCAGTTTCATCAGGTTGGCCGATTAGCGTTATTGAATATCTTGATACGGTTATTATGCCATTACTGATTGGCTTTATGCTCTTCGGACGCTATCACACCGGAGAGAACAGCATGATTCACCAAACTCTTGTCCTTACGGCTTTACAGCAAATTGTAGCTAATCCTGAACACCAGCCCGAGCTGATTGCCAATCTGTTCAGCCGCCACTATCACCAGACGGTGGATGGTCATACGCTAGATTACCCGCAGTTTATCCAGCATATGGCCTTGCTTAAACAGATCACCTGCAGCATGCAGCTTCAGATCCTCGCCATCGCCGCCGCCGGGGAAAATGTCTTCACCCATCATTGGGTGAATGTTGAGAAACGTGATGGCAGCCAGAGCCAGATCAGGGTGTTAGCCCATTTCACCGTGCGTGATGGCCAGATCCAATCCTGTGTTGAGTTGACACAGTTGCTGGCCGGTGAACACCAGGACCGGGATTTGGGGTCGCGCCGATAACTGGCATTTCAGTGTGGTTGTCTATACTTAACAACAGGTCATCACATTGGAGAGCACTATGCCGAGTAAACCTCCCTACCCGAGAACGGCGCGTATCAAGGCCGTAGACAAGGGCGAAGTGGGCAAGCAGGTTCGTTGGTATGAGCTACGGGCCGATCACCCGAAACCCGATACGCTGATCAGCGAGCACGAAACCGAGCGGGAAGCGTTAGACGCCAAGCGGCGTTACGAGGATGAAAGCCTGGGTGAATAGCCTGTGGAGTAACAACAAGTGGCCGGTATAAACCGGCTTCATTTTTTCAACTGCGTTGTGCTATCCCTGATCGGTTTTTCCCCGCATTTGGTTCCATCTCCATCATTCTGTCCGAGACTTCTCTCGCCATGTATATCTTGCGCCATCTTTTAATAGCGGTATCAACCGCGCTGACGACTTAGCGAATATTGGTAGCTTATGCTGATATTGACGCTGAAAGACGGACATATGCCAATTATCTCGGAAAATGACTTTGCTATCTGTGCAGTATTCTCAATGTTAAAGCATCATTCGCTGTAATTTCGCTGTGTGATAAAAATAAACTGCTTGACGATAAGTGGAATGGGTTTTAGGTTTCTAAATATTGATTGGGAACTAGGTTCCATATAGTGGAACAAGGCGAGCCATGACTACCTTGGAAAATGCTGCTGCGGTATTAAAACTATTTTCTCAACGGCAGATAACGCATGGCCAAGGGGGGATTTCTTTTACTGATGTCGTCGAAAGGTTGAGGCTGCCAAAAAGTACCGTATCGCGCCTGCTACAAACGATGGAAAGCCAGGGGCTGTTAGAGCGGGACCCGCAAAGCCGTCAGTACCATATTGGCTATCTGCTGCTTGGGGTAGCTAGCCATTATCTTTCCACTCCGTTGGTGGAAAGTGCCACGGCGGCGATGATGCAGCTTAATCAGTTAACCTTCTGTACCGGCTATATATCGGTGTTGGAGGGGCGGGAAAATTGGGTGATGCGTACGCTGCCTGGCCGCCATTTTTTGCAGGTGGTGACACCGGTGGGGGCCAGTTCGCCAGCGGCAGAAACTTCTGTAGGGCGCGCGATACTTGCGCGCGAGAGTGATGAGCAGGTGCGTGAGCGTTTTGCTGCTGGCTACCAGGTTGCTTCGGCAAACTCTCCAAAAACGCTGGAGGCGTTGCTGCAAAAGTTGGCAACCATCAGGCAGCAGGGCTGGTCATTGGCCCGTAACGAAACGCTGCCTGGTATCAGTTCATTGGCAACCTCGGTGATGAATAAACACCGCAGTGAGACGGTGGGGTTATGTCTCTCATTCCCCTCACAGACCGAGGACCAGCCTTATCCTCCTCAGGTGCTTGAGGCATTAATGACGGTTTCCCGGCAACTGGCGGAAAAACTTGGTGATGATTATTGGCAGCAGATCAAATAGCTCACCGTAAACTGGCTTTATTAGCGCGCCAATACCAGGGCATTTCGCTGATGAGTTAATAGCAGAGACAGTCTTTCTGCCATTAATGCGGCCAAGGTAGGCACTAAATAATCTATTTCACTGTATAGAGTTTCGAATAATGGAACTCTATCGGCAATCTATGTCGGAAATATTATTTTTGCCATTTAGCAGGGATATTCATAGGGTGGATTTATGAAACCAGATATAACGAGTAATCCATTGAAAGATATCGGTACGCTACTGGTGATGGTGCTGCTATCCGTCGTCGGGGCGATAATTGGCGTACAGTTGATCACCACCTTGGGTGTGACGCCTAATACTTCGATTATCGGTGCGCTGATCGCCATGCTGCTGGCCCGGATCCCGCTGCGCATGTTCCAACGCTATCGTTCTATACACACTCAGAATCTGGCCCAAACGGTAATATCCTCAGCCACTTTCGGGGCGGCCAATAGCCTGCTGATGCCGATTGCCGTGCCTTATGTCATGGGGCAACCGCAATTGATCCTGCCGATGTTTTGCGGCGTAGCGGCGGCGATGCTGCTGGATGCTTACCTGCTGTACCGGATGTTTGACACTAAAGTGTTCCCGGCGGCGAATGCCTGGCCCCCGGGAGTCGCGGCGGCGGAGGCTATCAAGGCTGGAGACCGTGGTGGTAAACAGGCCTGGTTGCTGGTTGTCGGCGTTGTTGTGGGGATTGCAGGCTCGATGTTGAAGATCCCCATGGCGGCCTTCGGTACTGCATTTATTGGCAATATCTGGGCGCTGAGCATGTTCGGTGTTGGCCTGTTGCTGCGTGCTTATGGCCAGCCGCTGACCGGTGTCGACATCAATGCGCACTATATTCCGCATGGCGTGATGGTCGGTGCCGGGCTGGTGGCATTGATCCAGGTGGTGCAGGTGATCCGCAACAAAAATCAAAGTTCGACATCGACCTATACCCAACCTGACAGTGAAGTACGCAAAGCCTTGGGTCTGGGGGCTGTCGGATATGTCGTGATTGCCGGGATGCTGGCTTTGGGGGGCGGGCTATACAGCGAAATGTCGCTGACCATGCTGGTGCTGTTTGTCATCTATGCCGCGTTTGCTGCCTTTGTACATGAATTGATCGTCGGCATTGCGGCGATGCATTCCGGCTGGTTTCCGGCGTTTGCGGTGGCGCTGATCACGCTGATCGTTGGGATCATGCTTGGTTTCCCTCCTCTGGCGCTGTGCATTCTCACCGGCTTTACCGCAGCGACCGGGCCGGCGTTTGCCGATATGGGCTTTGATCTGAAAGCCGGTTTTATCCTGCGGGGTTACGGTAAGGATTTACAGCAGGAACTGCTGGGGCGGCGTATTCAGCTGATTGCCGCCATGATTGCTTTTGTGATCGCCATTCCCGTGGTTTATCTCTCTTACACCAGCTATTTCCTGCAGGAGTTGATCCCACCGGTGGCCCGGGTATACGCCAAAACCATTGAGGCAGGAGCCCAGCCCGGTATTGCGTCCAGCCTGCTGATTTGGGCCATACCAGGCGCGATAGTGCAGTTTATTGGGGGGCCTAAACGCCAGCTCGGTGTGCTACTTGCGACAGGTTTGCTGATTAATAACGCCTTGGCAGGATGGGCGGTGCTTGCCGGTATCGCGCTGCGCATTCTGATCATCAAACGCTGGGGGGATAAAGGCCGCGCGCCGATGGAGATCATGGCTGCCGGGTTTATTGCCGGTGATGCGCTATACAACTTCTTCAACTCGATCTTTTCCAGCAAGGGAAAATAACGCCGTGCCTGCAATTGCGGGAGGCATAAACCTATCAGGCAACATTTGCGAGGGATTAACATGAGTTTGCAACAAACGCTGCAGGTCTTTGAGCTGATTGATAATGCCTATGTCAAAGGGCAGGACGTGGTCGATCTGTTTGCCCACTACCCGTCGGTCAAGGCCAGCACTCATCGTGTCAGCGGTGAGAAGGGTACCACGGATTTTGTCCGCATCGAGATCCCTGGCAGTGAAGGCAAGCAATCCGGTGGTGATGCGCCAACGTTGGGAATTATTGGCCGGTTGGGCGGCATTGGAGCTCGCCCCACGCGCATAGGATTGGTGTCAGACGGTGACGGGGCGATTGCGGCGATCGCCAGTGCGCTAAAGCTGGCAGAAATGCAGCGCAAAGGTGACGTTCTGCCTGGTGATGTGGTGATCACTACGCATATTTGCCCGAACGCACCCACTCGCCCACACGATCCGGTCGATTTTATGGATTCACCCATCGATGACGTCACGATGAATGATAACGAAGTGGTGCCGCAAGCCGATGCCATTTTGTCGATCGATACCACCAAGGGCAATCGCATTATCAACCACAAGGGCTATGCGCTGTCACCGACGGTGAAACAGGGCTACATCCTGCGGATGTCGGAAGACCTTTTGCGTATCATGGAAATGACCAGTGGCCGCCCGGCAGTGACCTTCCCGATCACCATGCAGGACATTACGCCCTATGGTAATGGTGTTCATCATCTCAACAGTATCCTGCAACCTTCAACCGCTACGGCAGCGCCAGTGGTCGGTGTGGCAATCTGTACTGAGTCGGTGGTGCCGGGCTGTGGCACCGGTGCCAGCCATGAAGTGGATATCGCGCTGGCGGTGAAATTTGCCGTGGAAGTGGCCAAAGAGTTTGGGCGCGGTACCTGCAGCTTCTACGATCCTGCTGAATATGACCGTCTGCTGGCGCTTTATGGCAGCCTGAGCCATTTTCAACAGCGGAAATAACCGTGATGCCTGTCAGATTGAATGAGCAATAGAACGCCGAACCTTGGTCACCGAACCCATTGTTTGATCCCGCTCATGTTTTGCCGTGCGTAACGATCGCATTTCGCATCAAAAACCAGTGACAGACCCGGTTTCATCCCCCAATATGGAGATCCCTCAAAGATGATTACGCAGGTGCCAGTCTATGCTGAAAGTGAACGAGTATTTTGCCGGGAAAGTGAAGTCTATCGGTTACGATAGTAGCAGCATCGGTCGTACCAGCGTCGGGGTGATGGAAGAGGGTGAGTACACCTTCGGTACCGCACAGCCGGAAGAGATGACGGTGATCACCGGGGCATTGAAAGTGCTGTTACCGGGCGCACCAGATTGGCAGGTGTTTACGCCAGGCGAGAAGTTCTTTGTGCCTGCGCAGAGTGAATTCAACGTTCAGGTTGCCGATGCGACGGCCTACCTGTGTCGTTATCTGAGTAAGTAATCAGTACAGTTTGGCCGGGGATGAAGATTTTCCCCGGCACTCCTCAGAGGGCGCAACTTGTTGCGCCCCTTCTGTTTTAGCGCTGTGCTTCGCCACCCAAGGCTTCGATGGTGTTGCTGATCAAGGCCGCCAGTTCGCTGGTCATCAGGATGAAGTCGGCATCGAAACGCTGGGCAAAATCTTCACGATCGATATCATCGTTCTGATCGCGCAGCGTATCGGCAAACTTCAGGCGCTTGAGTGAGCCGTCGTCGGCCAGCACCAGTTGAATGCGTTCCTGCCAATCTACCGCCAGCTTGGTCACCAGCTTGCCAGCTTCGATATGCACGGCAATCTCATCGCTGATCAGGTTCTGCTTCTTACAGCGGATCACTCCGCCTTCTTCCAGAATGGCCTTCAGTTCGGCCTCATCCTGAATGATAAAACCGGCTGGCAGTTCGCCGGAGCGGACCCATTCGGTCAGCGTCAGCTCGATCGGGCTTTCCATGGTCAAAGGTACCACCGGCAGAGAGCCCAGGCTCTTACGCAGCAGCGCCAGCATATCTTCGGCGCGTTTGGCGCTGGCGGCATCGACCATAATCAGGCCGTTAACGGTATCGATCCACATATAGGTCTGGTTGAAGCGGCTGAAGGCGCGTGGCAGCAGGCTGTGCAGCACTTCATCTTTCAGGGAGTCTTTCTCGGTTTTTTTCAGCTTGCGGTGCTGCTCGCCTTCCAGTTTTTCGATCTTGGCCTGTAGCTCTTGTTTCAGTACCGGAGAGGGCAGGATCTTCTCTTCTTTACGGGCGCAAATCATGATCTGGCCGTTAACCGCGTGCGTCAGTGCGTCGCTGTGAGAACCCATCGGGGAAACCCAGCCGGTTTTCGCCATGTCCTGGCTGCCACACGGGGTGAAGGCAAAGGCGCTGAGCTGTTTTTCCATTTCATCCGCAGTTAGCGCAACGTCGCGGCTCAAACGGTAAACCATCAAATTCTTAAACCACAGCATAATGTTATCCCAGGCTGGGCGTGCATTTGGCACGCAGATTCATCAAAAGCAGGGCGGCATAATAACGAATTGACGCTGAAAAATCGCCTCATTCCCGCTGATTTGCGTCCGCTGCCGCGTTTCACACAGCCAGATAGGGAAATTGCCATTGGTGTCACATTCGGTGAGCGTGGCGTGAGCCGGGCTATGCGCTACACTGGGCGGCAAGTTTGTTGTCGTGCTGAATTGGGGAGAGAAATTGTGCGTATTGGTATCGATCTGGGTGGCACCAAAATTGAAGTAATTGCGTTAGCCAACGACGGCGCGGAGCTGTTCCGCCATCGTATTGCCACGCCTCGTCACGATTATCAACTGACGCTTGAGGCTATCTGCGGGCTGGTGACGCTGGCGGAGGCAAAAACCGGCCAGAAAGGCTCGGTGGGCGTGGGGATCCCTGGGACGCTGTCACCCTTTACCGGCCTGGTAAAAAATGCCAACTCCACCTGGCTGAATGGTCAACCGCTGGATAAAGATCTTTCCGCTATGTTGCAACGTGAAGTGCGGCTGGCTAACGATGCCAACTGCCTGGCGGTATCAGAAGCCACCGATGGGGCCGCCGCCGGAAAACCAACCGTATTTGCGGTAATTATTGGTACCGGATGTGGGGCTGGGGTAGCGATTAATGGCCAGGTACATGCCGGGGGCAACGGTATTTCCGGCGAGTGGGGCCACAATCCGCTGCCGTGGCTGGATGAAGACGAGCTGCGTTTTCGCGCCGAGGTGCCCTGTTACTGTGGCAAGCAAGGCTGTATAGAAACCTTTATCTCCGGTACCGGTTTCGCTACCGATTATGCGCGGCTGAGTGGTCAGGCGCTGAAAGGTCACGAGATTATGGCGCTGGTGGCACAACAGGATGCGGTGGCAGAGTTGGCTATTCAGCGTTACGAAATGCGGCTGGCAAAGTCACTGGCTCACGTGATCAATCTCTTTGACCCGGATGTGATCGCCCTGGGCGGCGGCATGAGCAACGTGGAGCGGCTGTATCAAACGGTGCCGTCACTGGTGAAACCCTGGGTATTTGGCGGCGAGTGCGAAACGCCAATCCGTAAGGCGATACACGGTGATTCCAGCGGTGTACGCGGTGCTGCCTGGCTCTGGCCACAGGTCTAACAAACCTTCGTAGGGCGCACATGCTGCGCCCGTTGTGAACCCCAGTCTCAGTCCTTCGGCGTGTAATCTTTCTCGCTTTCGCTGCGTACCCGCTCGATATGGATGGTCAGAAACAGCATCTCTTCGCTGGTCAGTTGATGCTGGTAACTCTTCTCGATGTGCTGGTTGATCTTGCCAGCACAGGCGAATGACTCGCGGTATTTCTCCTTCACTACCTGATACAGCGAATCGTCCTCGCTGTTGACGTAATTCTTGCCTAGCAGGCGCTGGGCAAAGAATTTCAGGTGGGTGACAAAACGATGGTAGCTGAGGGTTTCCTCGTTGTAGTCAAAACGGAAATGATATTTGACGATATTGAGGATCTCCTGCATCACGCGGGTGATATGCAGGGTGTTGTGCATTTCATCATTGAGCTGCGCGTTGACCAGGTGCAGGGCGATAAACCCAGCTTCGTCTTCCGGCAACGTAGTTTCCAGGCGCTGGGCGATGATGGTTAACGCCTCAAGCCCGATGGCAAACTCGTTTGGATAGAGTTTCTTGATCTCCCACAGCAGCGCGTTCTTGATATCCAGCCCTTGCGCGTGGCGTTGCAGCGCAAAATGGATATGGTCGGTCAGCGTGATGTAGACAATGTTATGCAGTTTCCCCGGCAGCCGCTCGCGGGCGAGGGTGATGATCTTGTCTGCGGTGGTCACACATGCCAGCGGGATCTCCGCCAGCAGTTCTTTGTAGCGTTCGCTCATTTCGCCACTGTTGAGGGTGAACACCTTTTCAATCAGGCTGTCATCCACACTTTCCCCGGCTTTCTTTTGAAAGCCAATGCCACGCCCCATAACCACCGTTTCTTCCTGATGGTCATTCAGCGTAATCACTACGTTATTATTGAGTATTTTAGCGATTTTCATGGCTATTCCCGGCCCGCTGAAAACGAAAAAACCCGACGTCCAGGAGCGATCCCGGAGGTCAGGTTTTGCCTGTATGCACAGTGACAATCCTGTAATCATTATCATGATAACCGTTGTCGGCTCTGGCTCAATGCTTTTCAGCCTGTACTGTCGCCGCGATCACACTTCTGGTCGTAGTTACCTCTTGACGTAAACCTCAGTCGCGGTCATTCGATGCGAAACTGCGCGTCCAGTCGGCTGACTCCCAGCCCATTGACCTTTTTCACCTTAATCTGCACCGGGATACGCTCCTTCATCGCCTCCACGTGGCTGATCACGCCGATGGTTTTGCCAGTGGCGTTAAGGCTGTCCAAGGCGTCTAGCGCGGTATCCAGCGTCTCGGCGTCCAGCGTGCCGAAGCCCTCGTCCAGGAACAGCGAATCGATGCTGGTCTTGTGGCTGACCAGATCGGACAAGGCCAGCGCTAGCGCCAGACTCACCAGGAAGCTTTCACCGCCGGAAAGGGTACGGGTGTCGCGCAGGGCATCGGCCTGCCAGGTATCAACCACCTGTAGCTCCAGCGCATCACTGGTTTTGCGCTGCAACAGATAGCGCCCGTGCAGGCGGCCAAGCTGGTTGTTGGCCAGATACACCAGGTGATCCAGGGTCAGGCCCTGAGCGAACTTGCGGAACTTGTCGCCCTCCTTGGAGCCGATAAGCTGGTTGAGCAGGCTCCAGTCGTCATACTGCTGTTGGCTTTGGGCGATCTGTTCGAACAGGGACTGTTGATTGAGGCGGCGCTCGGCATCGCTGCTCAGTTGGTTGCGCACCTCGCCTTGGCGCAGCTGTAGTGTTTTCAGCCGCTCTGCCAGTTCGCCGAGCGCGGTGGTGAGTTGCTCAACATTAACCTGGGTTTCATCCAGTTCCGCAGGGCGATCCAGCCGGTGCTGTTCCAGAGCTTGTACGGCCTGCGCCAACAGCGTTGTGGCCCGCACCTGGCGCTCCTGCAACTGCTCTTTGTGCTGCTGTAAGCGCTGGCGTACGTCGTCATCCAGTAGCGCGGCGTTGAATGCGGCCTCATCGTCGAAGGTACTGCTAGCCAAGGCCTGCTGCCACTGTTGCTCGGCCTGTTGTCCCCGTTCGGCTTGCTGTTGCTGTTGTTGCTGCAAACCGACCCACTGGCCAGCCAGGCGATCGCGCTGCTCCTGGGCTTTGTGCAATAGCTCAGTAGCCTGCTGCAAGGCGTGCTCTGCGGCGATTTGTGCCGTGCGTAACTGCTCACGGGCTTCAGCCACCGTTCGCTCACCAAACAGCGCGATGCGTTCGTTACGCTGTGCCAGCAGCTGAGTTTCATTCGTCAGGCACTGCTGTTGCCACTGTGCCAATTGGCGTTGAGTTTCCTGCTGATTTTTCTGCAGCAGCTCAAAGCGCTCATTCAGCCGCGCCGTTTCCTGTTGCGAACTTTGCTGTTCGGTTTGCAGGGCATTCAGAGCATCCTTCGCAAGCTGTACGGCCTTGGCGAGCCGTTCGTGCTGCAACAGCAGTTGCTGACCGGCCTGTTCCTCACTATCGCAAGCCTCCAGCCAGGCGGTTAACCGGGCGCTGTCTTGCAGCGTAAAGTCGAAGGCCAAGGGGGCGCTGAGGGTCTGCCAGCTTTGCAGATGGCTTTCCTGCTGCTCAAGTTCCTGGTTCAACTGCGTTTGCAGGCGTTGCTGCTGCTCTTTCAGGCTTTCACTGCGTGCGCGCAGCTCTGTTCCTTTAGTGTGCAGCTCTTCGGTTTGGGTGCGTAATTGAGCGACGCGCTGTTCCGTTTCTGACGGTTTGACGGCCTGATATTGCTCGATCGCCGGATGCTGCATGGAGCCGCACAGCGGGCAGGGGGCATCGGTTTGCAGACGCGCCCGTTCGGCTTCCAGACTGACGATGCGCTTTTCCAGTTCGAGCGTTTTCTCAACGTCTGTCAGATGCGCTTTTTGCTGTTTATACTGCTGGCGCACCGCATCGAGCTGGGTTTCTACTTCGGTCAGCTGTTTTTGGCGCGTAGTGAATTCGAGCCGCTGCTGCTCAAGGCGCTGTTGGTTCTGCTGGAACAGTAAGGCCAGTTTGGACAACTGTTGACGAACCGGGCGCAAGCCACTCAGTTCGGCCTGGCGGTGACGCAGTTTCTCCTGTGGGGATTGCGCCTCTAACGTGGCTTGCTGCTGGAGTTGGCTATCCAGCGCCGCCGTGAGTTCAAGCTGCCTGGCCTGATATTGACCCGCCAGGGTAGCCAGTTGGCCGCGTCTTTCGGTGAGTTGTTCCAGCGTGCGCCGCAGCTCTTCGCTCTGCCGCTGGCTCTCCGCATGCTGTTTACGCGCTTCTGCCAGTTGGTTTTGTGACTGAGCAATCTGATGATCGAGCGGCAACACCTTGTCATCTATCAGCGCTTGCTGCTGTTGCTGATGTTCCGCCTGGGCTTGTCTGGCCTTTTGCGACTGCTCCAACTGCTGCTGTAACGGGATTAGTTCGGCCAATTGCCGCTCTTGCTGCTGAGCCAACTGTTCGATCTGTTGCTGCAACGCCAAACTATCCCGCTGACAACGATTACGCTCATTGAGCAACGGGCGCAGTTTCTCGGCAGGCTCACTGCGAGCTAACTGTTGCAACTGCGGTTCGGACAGTTGGAACTCTTGTTGCACACCAGCCAGCTGTTGCTGATAATCCTGAGTCTGTTGCTGGATGGTTTGCCAGCGTTGTAGCCAGCTCAACTGATGCTGTTGCTGCTGTGATTGTTGGTTAAGAAGCTGCTCTTCAGCCCCCAGTTCCCCTAGCTGGTTTTCCAGCACTTGGCGCTGCTCATCATTGAGCAGTTCAATCCCGCTGGCGCGATGATGTAAAGCGTCCAGATCGCTTTTCGCCTGTTTGTGCTGTTCGAAGACCTGTGCCGATAGCCGCCCATAAATCTCGGTGCCGGTCAATTCTTCCAGCAGTTCGGCACGCTCGTTGGCCTTGGCGTTCAGGAAGGCGGCGAACTGGCCCTGCGACAGCATCATCGATTTGGTGAAGCGGCCAAAATCCAGCCCGGTGATTGCGGCAATCAGCTCTTTTTTATCGGAAATTTTATCCGCCAGGATTTTGCCGTCTGCCCGCAGGGCCAGCTCCACCTTGGGGGCCTGCAGGTTGCCGTCCGGATCGTTTTTCGCCCGGCGTTGGCTCCAGAAGGCGCGATAGCCGACGCCTTTGACCTCAAACTCCACTTCGGCCAGCGATTCGGCGGTGTGGCGGGTCATCAATTCGTTCTGGCTGGCGCTGACTTCCAGGCGCGGCGTCTGGTGATAAAGTGCCAGGCAGATGGCATCCAGCAGGGTGGTTTTACCTGCTCCTGTGGGGCCGGTGATGGCAAACAGGCCGTTGCTGGCGAAGGGTTCCGCCGTGAAGTCGATTTTCCACTCGCCCTGTAGCGAGTTGAGGTTTTTCAGCCTTAGGCTCAGGATCTTCATGCCGATGGCTCCTCATGCTGATGCAAGGTTTCCACCACCTGCTGGAACATCTGCCGCATCTGCTGTTGGCGCGGTTCGGCCATCTCGGCTTCCAACGCCAACCGGCGCTCGAAGACTTCGCCGACGCTTAACTCATTCAAGGTTTCTTTATCCTGCTGGGCAATGGTCTGGCTACGTTGCTCTTTACTGCGCCGCAGCAGCACCACTTCAACCGGTAAATCTTCCGCCAGCTGTTGGATGCGGCGCTGAATATCGCTGAGGTAATCCTGAGTGGCTACTTCGATATCCAACCAAACCGGGAGCTCGCCCTGATAATCGGCAAACTGCTGTAATTGAGCCTCTATTTGCTGCAAATCACCTTTGATCAGCTGCATGGGCTGGAAGATGGGGATCTCCAATGGTGTGATCTGTTGCAGCGCACCGTCGGCAAAATCGACCAGAAACACGCTTTTGGCTTTGCCTAACTCGTCAAAACTCAGTGGGATTGGCGAGCCGCTGTAGCGGATATGCTCGGATCTGGCGACGTTCTGCGCGCGATGGATATGTCCCAGCGCAATGTAATCGGCAGGGGGGAACGCCTGGGCCGGAAAGGCGTCTAGCGTGCCGATATAGATATCCCGTACTGAATCCGAGGTGGTGACGCCCACGGTGGTCAAATGGCCTGTGGCGACGATCGGCAGTGGCAAACCCAACGCATCGCGGCGCGTACAGGCCGCCTGATACAGGTTTTGGTAATGTTCGGCGATGGCTTCTTGCAGAGCTTGCTGCTTTTGGTTGCCAGACTCACCGGCGCGGCTGGTGAGCAGATCCCGTGGGCGCAGGAACGGAATGGCGCAAAGTACCGCACCTGGTTGGCCATCAAGCTGATTGAGCACCACGATTTGCTGCTCAAGCTCGCTTTGCGCGTTGGCAATCACGGTGGTATTCAGGCAGGAAAGCAGCTCACGTGATTCGTTCAGCGTGGCCACGGAGTCGTGGTTGCCGCCCAGCACCACCAGTTGGCAGCCGGTACGTTGCAGCTCCACCACAAAGCGGTTGTACAGTTCACGGGCATAGCTTGGCGGGGAGCCGGTATCGAATAAATCGCCTGCGACGATCAGCGCATCCACCCGCTGCTGTTCCACCTGTTCGATCAGCCAACCTAAGAAGGCCTGATGCTCGGCGGCGCGGCTTTTGGTGAAAAAGTACTGGCCCAAATGCCAGTCGGAGGTATGGATCAGGCGCATAGGTCTTCCATCGCTAACAGGAGGATAAGGGCATAAACGGGCCTTATCGTAACTCAAGCATGATGATATTTCTTTAACGTCAGAAATAATCGCTATGCTTACTGCGATCGACCGGGCTTTTTTTTCATAAAAGTGTCACAAAACTGACGCATAATGGCGACCGCAATCAACTGAGATCGCTAACACATTGGCAGGATTGACGATGGCAAGACGCATACTGGTGGTGGAAGACGAAGCGCCGATCCGTGAGATGGTGTGCTTTGTGTTGGAACAGAATGGTTACCAACCGTTGGAAGCCGAGGATTATGACAGTGCCGTTACGCGCCTGTCTGAGCCGTTCCCTGATTTGGTGTTACTGGACTGGATGTTACCGGGTGGTTCCGGCATTCAGTTTATCAAGCATATGAAGCGCGAGGCGATGACCCGGGATATCCCGGTGATGATGCTGACCGCGCGCGGTGAAGAAGAGGATCGGGTACGTGGCCTGGAGGTTGGTGCGGATGATTACATCACCAAACCGTTCTCACCCAAGGAGCTGGTGGCACGTATCAAGGCGGTGATGCGCCGTATTTCACCAATGGCAGTAGAAGAAGTGATTGAAATGCAGGGGTTAAGCCTGGATCCTTCCTCGCACCGGGTGATGGCCAATGAGCAGGCGCTGGAGATGGGGCCGACCGAGTTCAAACTGCTGCACTTCTTTATGACTCATCCGGAGCGTGTTTATAGCCGCGAACAGTTGCTTAATCACGTCTGGGGCACTAACGTTTATGTGGAAGACCGCACCGTTGATGTGCATATCCGCCGGCTGCGTAAGGCGCTGGAGACCAGTGGTCATGACAAGATGGTTCAAACCGTTCGCGGCACCGGTTATCGGTTCTCAACGCGCTACTGATCGCACAGCGCTGGAGAGGTTACCGTGCTAGAACGTTTATCGTGGAAGAGGCTGGCGCTGGAGCTGGCCCTTTTTTGCCTGCCTGCCTTATTGCTGGGGCTGATTTTCGGTTATCTGCCCTGGCTGCTATTGGTTTCGGTGCTGGCCGCGCTGGCCTGGAACTTTTATAACCAACTCAAACTTTCCCACTGGCTGTGGGTAGACCGCAGCATGACGCCGCCGCCGGGCCGCTGGAGCTGGGAACCGCTGTTCTATGGCCTGTACCAGATGCAGCAGCGTAATCGCCGCCGCCGCCGTGAGCTGGCGCTGTTGATCAAACGCTTTCGCAGTGGGGCCGAATCCTTACCGGATGCGGTAGTGATGACCACCGTTGAGGGCAATATCTTCTGGTGCAACGGCCTGGCCCAGCATCTGCTGGGCTTTCGCTGGCCGGAAGATAACGGCCAACACATCCTTAACCTGCTGCGCTATCCGGAATTCAGCCATTATCTGCAACAGCAAGAATTTACCCGGCCGCTGACGCTACAGCTGAATAACGAGCACTTTGTCGAATTCCGTATCATGCCCTATTCCGAAGGCCAACTGCTGATGGTGGCCCGAGATGTGACCCAGATGCGACAGCTGGAAGGGGCCAGACGCAACTTCTTCGCCAACGTCAGCCATGAGTTGCGTACGCCGCTAACGGTGTTGCAGGGCTACCTGGAGATGATGAGCGATGAAGAGCTGGATGGTTCGCTGCGTGGCAAAGCCTTGGGCACCATGCAAGAGCAGACCAAACGCATGGATGGCCTGGTGAAGCAGTTGCTTACGCTCTCCAGGATCGAGGCTGCACCAAACGTGGATATGAACGAGAAGGTGGATATTCCGTTAATGCTGCGGGTATTGCAGCGTGAGGCGCAGTCGCTCAGCGGTGGTAATCACCAGATCAATTTCCGGGTGAACGAAAATCTGCAGGTGTTCGGTAACGAGGATCAACTGCGTAGTGCGGTTTCCAATCTGGTGTACAACGCCGTCAACCATACTCCGGTGGGCACCAATATCGAAGTGAGTTGGCAGCAGACGCCGCAGGGGGCTCAGTTCCAGGTCAGTGATAACGGGCCGGGCATTGGTGCCGAACATATTCCACGCCTGACCGAGCGTTTCTATCGCGTGGATAAAGCGCGTTCGCGCCAGACCGGCGGCAGTGGGCTCGGGTTGGCCATCGTGAAGCATGCGCTCAGCCATCATGATTCACGGCTGGAGATCCTCAGCGAGCCAGGCATTGGCACCCGTTTTATCTTTACCTTGCCTAACCGGTTGATTGTTCCCGCGGCTTTAGCAGAGAATGCGGTGAAAAATTAACAGGTAGCCCGCCATGAATCGATTTACCCAAGCTTTGCTGCTTTGCCTACTGTTGTTGGTTGGCCGCGGGGCCGTGGCTGCTCCGGATGGCATGCTTTCCGGCAACCTGTCCAGCGTGGGCTCCGATACCCTTGCCAACCTGATGGCGCTGTGGGGGCAGGATTTCAGCCGACACTATCCCAACGTGAACCTGCAACTGCAGGCTGCCGGTTCCTCGACGGCACCCACCGCATTGGCGGCAGGAGCGGCGCAGCTTGGGCCAATGAGCCGGCCAATGAAGGCGGCGGAAGTGTCGGCGTTTGAGCACCGCTATGGCTATGCGCCGCTGGCGGTGCCGGTCGCGGTTGATGCGCTGGTGGTGCTGGTGCATCAGGACAATCCGCTACGTGGCTTGAACCTGCAACAGCTGGATCAAATCTTTTCCGCTACCCGCCGCTGCGGGGAAAACACGCCGATTAACCGCTGGGGAGAGCTGGGGCTGCAGGGCAGCTGGCAGCAACGTGCCTTGCAACGCTTTGGCCGCAATTCCGCCTCGGGTACCTATGGGTATTTCAAACTGCGCGCGTTATGCGGTGGTGATTTTATGGCGAGAGTGAATGAACTGCCGGGGTCGGCCTCGGTGGTGCAGGCGGTGGCCGGATCGTTAAACGGCATTGGCTATGCCAGCATCGGTTTTCGTGCCAGCGGGGTGCGGTTGTTGCCTCTGGCAGAAACGGGTGACCGTTATATTGAACCTAGCGAAACCAACGTGCGTAACGGCAGCTATCCGTTGGCGCGCTACCTGTATATCTATATCAACAAAGCTCCCAACCAGCCGCTGGAACCCCTGACGGCGGCATTCCTCGACCGTGTACTGTCTGCGCAGGGGCAGGATCTGGTTAATCACGACGGTTATTTGCCGCTGCCGCCAGCTACGCTGCGCAAAACCCGCACGCTTCTGGGGCTGGATTAGTCCGGCCAACTTGAATTTAATTCAACACCAATGAAAATTTCTCCATTGCCGAGTAACCGGTGACATGAAAGGATGCACTCAAGCGGTGTAGACGTCTGGATGTCTATTTGTAACCCAGCGTAATAATTCAACTTGTCAATGATTGGAACTGATGGCGGCTAGCCCTCAGTGCATCATCGGAGCAGAACATGTCCAAAGCCAGCCATGCCTTTCACGCCGACGTTGTCGGTAGCCTGTTGCGCCCTGCGGCGCTGAAAACGGCCCGTCAGCAGTTTCAGAATGGTGAGATCGACGCGGCCCAGCTGCGCGCAGTAGAAAACGAGCAAATCCGCCATATTGTCGGCAAACAGCAAGAGATCGGCTTACAGGTCGTGACCGATGGCGAGTTTCGCCGCGCATGGTGGCACTTCGACTTCCTTGAGGGGCTTGATGGTGTAGAAGGCTACGACGTGGAGCAGGGCATTCAGTTTAACGGAGTGCAAACCAAGGCCCGCAGCATCAAGGTGACCGGCAAACTGGGCTTTAGCAACCATCCGATGCTGGAGGATTTCCGTTTCCTGAAAAGCGTAGCCGGTGATGCGGTACCGAAGATGACCATCCCGAGCCCGAGCGTGCTGCATTTCCGCGGTGGCCGTAAGGCGATCGACCCGCTGGTGTACCCGGATCTGGATAGCTACTTTGACGATCTGGCACAAACCTACCGCGATGCGATCAAAGCCTTTTACGACGCTGGCTGCCGCTACCTGCAGCTCGACGATACCGTCTGGGCCTATCTGTGCTCCGACGATCAGAAGCGCCAGATCCGTGAGCGGGGTGAAGATCCTGAGCAATTGGCCCGTACCGATGCCCAGGTGTTGAATAAAGCCATCGCCGGTAAACCGGAAGACTTGACCATTGGTCTGCACGTTTGCCGTGGTAACTTCCGTTCCACCTGGATCTCGGAAGGTGGCTATGAGCCAGTGGCGGAAATCCTGTTTGGCCAGGTCAATATTGATGCCTTCTTCCTGGAATATGATAACGAACGATCTGGCGGTTTTGAGCCACTGCGTTTTATCAGGCCGGGCAAGCAGCAGGTGGTGCTAGGGTTGATCACCACCAAGACTGGTGAGCTGGAAGATCCGGCGGTGGTGCAACAACGCATCAAGGAAGCAACGCAGTTCGTCGATATTAAACAGCTCTGCCTGAGCACGCAGTGTGGCTTTGCCTCTACCGAAGAGGGCAACAGTCTGAGTGAGCAGCAGCAGTGGGATAAGCTACGTAGCGTGGTCAATATCGCAGCGTCGGTCTGGTAAGCGCCAGTAAAATGAGCACATGACACGCGTATGGTGTCTGGTTATTGGTGTTTTCACGCACAATGTAACCATTTGTTTCACATTTCGTGAGTGATGTGCTCAAAAATAATACAAATCATGTAGTGCATATTTATTGATAACCCCTATGTTCGACTGGATGAGAGATATTATCTGGACGATCACTCTGCTTTCCGTCCTGCGTATTGCCTTTTGGCACTATAAACGTTTAACTTGACCCCCATTGCCGGACTAAACCTCCATTTTCCTCAGCATTCTGCGTTGATTGCGACCTGGAATTCAGCAGGGGAAAAAACGTCTAAAAATCTGCTCGTCATCATGAGTATTCGCCTTTATCAAGGTCAGACGCTGCTATTGCGCGCTGTCTGTTGCCTATGGGTATCACGATGAGAGAGCAGGCCGGCAACCGAACCGAAGTGGGGCACTTTTGCCACCATGCTTATCGGCAATTTTTTATTTCAACAGGCAGCACAACAGATTATGAGTCATCGTTTAGCGTCAAAAGATATTCTGGCTTTGGGTTTTATGACCTTTGCCTTATTCGTCGGAGCCGGGAACATCATCTTCCCGCCGATGGTGGGTTTGCAGTCTGGCGAACACGTCTGGACTGCGGCGATTGGTTTCCTGATCACCGCTGTAGGTCTACCGGTGCTGACCGTGATTGCCCTGGCTCGCGTTGGCGGCGGCGTTGATGCACTAAGCTCACCGATTGGCCGTAGCGCCGGTCTGCTGCTGGCAACGGTGTGTTACCTGGCCGTTGGCCCGCTGTTTGCCACCCCGCGCACCGCGACCGTTTCCTTTGAAGTTGGTATTGCGCCGTTGACCGGTGACGGTGCCATGCCGTTGTTCATCTATAGCCTGGTCTATTTTGCGCTGGTGATTGGCATCTCGCTCTATCCGGGCCGCCTGCTTGATACCGTTGGCCATATTCTGGCACCGTTGAAGATCGTAGCGTTGGCCGTGCTGGGTATTGCCGCAGTGATGTGGCCTGCTGGGACGCCGATCCCGGCGGTAGATGCCTACCAAACCGTGCCGTTCTCTTCCGGCTTTGTTAACGGCTATCTGACGATGGATACGCTGGGCGCCATGGTGTTCGGTATCGTGATCGTTAACGCCGCACGTTCTCGTGGGGTGAAGGACGCTGGTCTGTTGACTCGTTATACCATCTTGGCCGGTTTGATCGCCGGTGTGGGTCTGACGCTGGTCTACCTGAGCCTGTTCAAGCTGGGCTCCGGCAGCGGCGTGTTGACGCCGGATGCGACTAATGGCGCGGTAGTGCTGCATGCCTACGTGCAAAATACCTTCGGCGGCCTGGGCAGCTTCTTCCTGGCGGCGCTGATCTTCATCGCCTGTATGGTGACCGCGGTGGGCCTGACCTGTGCCTGTGCGGAGTTCTTCGAGCAATACCTGCCGTTCTCTTACAAAACGCTGGTATTCATTCTCGGCCTGTTCTCGATGGTGGTGTCCAACCTCGGCCTGAGCCACCTGATCCAGATTTCGATCCCGGTGCTGACTGCGATCTATCCGCCTTGCATCGTGCTGGTGCTGCTGAGTTTCACCCTGCGTTGGTGGAGCAGTGCATCACGTATTGTTGCGCCGGTGATGTTAGTCAGCCTGTTGTTTGGTATCCTTGATGCGGTGAAAGCGTCCAACTTCCAGCATTTGATGCCAGAATGGACCAATCACCTGCCGCTGGCGGCGCAGGGGCTGGCATGGTTGCCACCTTCGCTGCTGATGCTGGTACTGGTCGCGATTTATGATCGGGTTTTTGCACGCAGCCAAGTGACTGCTCACCCTTAAACCTACGGTCTGAATTTTAGGCCACGGACTTGTCCGTGGCTTTTTTACGTTTAAATAAAGACGGGTCATTTTCATGCAACAACAGTCACCCACCGCAGCTCCAGCCAATAAGCTCAAGCGCGGCCTCAGCACGCGCCACATTCGTTTTATGGCCCTAGGTTCGGCCATTGGTACCGGTCTGTTTTACGGCTCCGCAGAGGCCATCAGAATGGCTGGCCCCAGCGTCCTGTTGGCTTACCTGATCGGCGGTATCATTGCCTTTATCATCATGCGCGCACTGGGCGAAATGTCGGTGAATAACCCGCAGGCCAGCTCGTTCTCGCGCTATGCCCAGGATTATCTTGGGCCGATGGCAGGTTACATTACCGGTTGGACCTATTGCTTTGAAATCCTGATTGTTGCCATTGCCGACGTGACGGCCTTCGGCATCTACATGGGCGTCTGGTTCCCGGAAGTGCCGCATTGGATCTGGGTGTTGAGCGTGGTGCTGATTATCGGTGCCATCAACCTGATGAGCGTGAAGGTGTTCGGTGAACTGGAGTTCTGGTTCTCGTTCTTCAAGGTGGCGACCATTATCATCATGATCGTCGCCGGTATCGGCATCATCGTCTGGGGCATCGGCAACGGGGGGCAACCGACCGGGATACACAACCTGTGGGTTAACGGCGGCTTCTTCAGCAACGGATTTATTGGCATGATCCTGTCGCTACAGCTGGTGATGTTTGCCTACGGTGGGATTGAAATTATCGGTATTACTGCCGGTGAAGCCAAAGATCCTAAAGTGTCGATCCCCAAGGCCATCAACTCGGTACCTTGGCGTATCCTGGTGTTCTACGTCGGGACGCTGTTCGTCATCATGTCTATCTATCCGTGGAACCAGGTGGGGACCAACGGTAGCCCGTTTGTGCTGACCTTCCAGCATATGGGGATCACCATTGCGGCAGGTATCCTTAACTTCGTGGTGATCACCGCCTCACTGTCGGCGATTAACAGCGACGTGTTCGGCGTTGGCCGTATGATGCATGGCTTGGCGGAGCAGGGGCATGCCCCGCAGGTGTTCAGCAAAATCTCCAAACGTGGTATTCCGTGGGTGACTGTAGTGGTGATGATGGCGGCCATGCTGATCGCCGTGTATCTCAACTACATCATGCCGGAAAGCGTGTTCCTGGTGATTGCTTCACTGGCGACCTTTGCCACCGTGTGGGTGTGGATCATGATCCTGTTCTCTCAGATCGCTTTCCGCCGCAGCTTGAGCAAGGATCAGGTCAGCAAGCTGGCGTTTCCACTGCGCGGTGGGGTATTCACTTCAGTGGTTGCCATCATCTTCCTGGTGTTTATCATCGGCCTGATCGGTTACTTCCCAACGACGCGTATTTCCCTGTATGCCGGGCTGGTGTGGGTCGCAGTGCTGTTACTGGGCTACTACATCAAGGTGAACCGCCAGAAAAAGCGAGCCGTATTGACACAGTAAGATTGTCCCTCACCCCAACCCTCTCCC